>CAZJNL010000602.1:0-4117 GCA_964546515.1 uncultured Oscillatoria sp. | reverse complement strand
TTGAGAGCAGCACAACCCAGAACTTGCTTAACCTTAATCTTCTTACGCGCGGGAGTAATATCATGTCAGCTTGATTAACCGCACAAACTGCTACAACACCTTCAGGCGTTAAGAGAGTGTTTGTAAAGAAACCCGGTTTGTTGGTGGGCAATTACATGTGCGGGGGCGGGTTCACCCGAGATGATAGGGGCGGGGGGCGGGTTGACAAACATTCTTCTTTGTGCTGCAAACATTTGGGGTGAACCCGCCCCTACCCAGATGAAAGCGTTACCAACCTGTAGGGGCGGGTCCCCGTGCCCGCCCCCCGAACTGGCAGGTAGAGATGGATAGTGTAAATTCAATGCGCTACTGCTGCAGGGCATCTTTGGCGGAGATGCCTTCGCCTTGAAAGCCGAAGTACCAGAGGGCAGCTGCAGCTTCGGCGCGAGTCACCGGCTTTTTAGGCTGGAGGAGGGCTGTGTAACCAAAACAGCGGCGGATATTCGCCAAATCCCCATTCTGGTAATCGGCTAGCACCGCACGCAATGCCTTGGGGTCAATTTTTGCCGCATCCTGGAAGCCCCACGTTTGCTGCACCGCATCAATAGAAGCGGCGGGCAAAGACTTGCGGGTGTCAAGGGGGACTTTCCAGAGTGCCAGCGTCTCCCGCGTCAGGGGGGCATTGGGGCGGAATTGAACGGTTGTGCTGTCTCCAGCCAGGGGGCTCGGAATGATGCCTGCTTCGGCTAATCCCTGAATGACGGCAAAATCCGGGTCTTTTACCGGCACGTCTGTGAATGCCGGCGGGGCGGTTTCCAATCCGGGGCGGATTTGTCGCGCCGGCTGGCTGGCATAGATTTTGTTGTTGGCGTCAAACAGCCAGCGGGCAAATTGGCGGCGGGTGATGGACTTGTTGGGCTCAAACTGTGTGCCGGTGGCGGATTCTTTACTCTTAGCGGCGGCAGGGGGCGTCAGCACCCCCAACGTGGCCAAATCTTCCAGGTACTGCCGCAATTGAGCCGGCGCTTTGTTTAAATCTGTGAGGCTTCCCGCACCGGCGGATGCGGGCGGTGTTTCGGTGCCGGTTTCGGGTGCCGGTGCCGGTGAGACGCTGGCTGCCGGTTCGGGGCTGGGTTCGGCGCTGGCGGCGGGTGAGGGGGAGGGTTGCGGCTGCGTCGCTTCAGCCGATTCGCGCAAGTATTTAATCGTAAATGTCGTGACACCGGCAGCCGCATTTGGCTCAACAGACACTTTGACGCGCAAATTATCGCGGCGAACCTCTAAGGTGCCGGTGCCGTCGCCCGCCGGCTGGCTGACAGTCTCCCAGCTGTTTTCCTGAAATTGCTTTTGGTAAAACTCCCGCACCGCAGTTGCCGAGTCAGAAGTGGCCCACTGAGTCAGTTGGGCCGAGCCATCTGGTTCGCCGGTGAGGGGCTTGACTTCTTGCAGCTTGGCGTTGAGATAGAGGGGAATCTCTGCTGGGAAGTCTGCCGGTAGTTGCGCCGCCGCCGGTGCTGGGGGGCTGTTTTTCGCGGCACCGAAGGTAACGGGATTGTCTTGGAGGCTGGGATCTGCAGCCAAAGACTTCTCCAGCGCCTTACCTGCCGTGGTGTTGGCGCAGGCGGTAAGCGTTATCAGCAGGCTAGCAGCTAGGAGCGCGAAGGCAGCAGAGCGTTGATACAGCAGCACGGCAAATCAAAAAGTTCATCTCAATTCCTACACTAGCGCAAATTTGTTTTGAAAGCAAATTGCCGGCACCCCAAACCTTTTCACTTTTCCATCATTTTTCTACTGTGCGACGCCCCCGCACAGGCACCCCCGACAGCCGATTCTCCCCTCGCGCCGCACCGCGATGTGAATTTTTTTATACCTGTGATAAAACCCCAGGCGCGAGTGGGTAAACTATAGGTAAACAGCCCAATTCCCCCCGTTTCCCAAGGAGGCATCTCCAGTGAAAGTAGAAATGAAAGCAAAATTGCTGCAATATTTCGTCAATAAAAATAACACCTGCGGCTTTACCAAGATAGGGCTGCTGGTGCGGATTTTCCTTTACAGTTGCGTTGCCGGTGTCATGTTATTGCCGTCGTACATCCGTCCCTGTAGCTGCAATGCTTGCCATAATTTTTCTTCTTTTTTCTACGAAAGATATTGCAACAAATTTGTAGAACCGCGAAACACTATTGGCGCACTCAACAGAGCGCAGCAAGCCTACAATCTGGAACGCGGTGGCTTTGCAACCATCGATAAAGTCGGGGTAGGAATCAAGACAGAAACCACTAATTATAGCTACCATAGTTTACCTAATGGGCCGGTGCAGACCTCGAATGACCCTAAAGAGTTAGCGCCATCTTTCGAGGCTGTTATCAACACCGCACAACCCAAAATACCTAATATTAGAGGTTACATAGGAGTGGTAATTGCCATCCAAGACAAAGGACTCAATCAAATTTTGACGACGGCGATTGTTTGCCAAGAAGAGAAACCATCATTTACCTTTTCTTCTCCTATGCCAGCCCCATTTATGCTTATGCCACCTGCTAACGGAGAACCTAAATGTCCCAAAAGATGGGAGACGACTATAGGTGGGTAAAGTAGCTAGATGCTTTTCCCCGACATCGAAATTTTGGCGCTGGAGAGAGGCGCAGCGATTTATCGCCTCTCTACCGGGTGTCAAGGCAACACAGTCAGATGCTTTTGCACGATATTTTGTCCGTCTAAAGAAAACTCAAACACCCATTCGCCCGGTTTGTCAACCTTTTTGTCAAAATAATACCAGCACCAAGTCGTCAGTCGGCTCCCTGACGCCCTCAAATTGGCTCGCCCTGTATAGACTTCCCGTTGCGCCCCATCTAAAATCCGGCAAACGCTGTCATATTCCCGATTCTCCAGTGGAGAAAAGCTCACATAAAAATAAACGACGCCATTCTCCTTAACCGAGATAGTGTCTAAATTCTTTGTCGAATTTAGCGCCGAGGTAAATAGCACTTGACTGTTAGGAGCTAATTGAGGGTTAAGATCTAATTGAGAGGGCTGTTGATTTTCCCCCAGCTGAACAACTTGTTTATTATAAGTTACAGCCGCCAAAGTAACAGCGCCAATCGCAACTAAACTCAGAAATGCCGGCACCGCAAATTTTGGGAGTTCCGGGGGGCGAAGCACATCTAGGGGAATCAGGGCGTCTTGAGCTTCTGCGGCGCTGGCATAGCGGTTTTTAAAGTTCGGTTCCGCCATTTTTTGCAGCCAGTTGACAAACTCCGCACTCAGATGCGACACCCGCTGTTTGAAATGAATTCGACCGGCATCATCCATCAAACTGCCCACTTCCGTAGAAGCTGTTCCCGTCAGCAAGCAAATCAGCGTCGCGCCGAGACTGTATAAATCAGAAGCTGCAGTTAGCTGCCGGTTAAATAGCTGTTCTGGCGGCATAAACCCCAAAGTTCCTTTCACCACACTGCTGGCAGCAACTTCCCCACCGCCGGTGCGGGCAAACCCAAAATCCA
Source organism: uncultured Oscillatoria sp. (assembly GCA_964546515.1). GTDB lineage: Bacteria > Cyanobacteriota > Cyanobacteriia > Cyanobacteriales > Oscillatoriaceae > Oscillatoria. Next base: position 638 of record CAZJNL010000602.1, on the reverse strand, counting down.
CCAGGTAAACATTCATCTGCCGGTCTACTAAAATATTATCAGGTTTCAAATCCCTGTGGAGTACCGGCGGAATGCGATTTTGCAGGTACTTGAGGATATCCAGTACCGACATAGCGATTTGTTTGATTTCCTGGGGTTTCCACCGGCGACGCACAAGCAGCGACGGCGCATCTTTATATTCCTGCACCATGCAGAAACCGGCTGCTGTTTGAAAAGAATCCAGGTAACGGGGAATGCTGGGGTTATCCAGTCCTTTCAGGACTTGAATTTCCCGCTCATACGCCTGAAATTCTGACCAGCTCGCACCGCTGCGGGCAAACTGAAACTGCTTGACAACAACTTGCTGCTGTGTGTTAATTTCGGTAGCGAGATAAGTAACTCGCCCGCCGGCGCGATTGTGCCCGAGTTCGCGGGTTACTTGATAGCCGTAGTTGGAAAAATCTGGAAATTCGTTGCTCACAATCTTTTCTCCTTATTCTCACTTTTTCTCTCGTTCCCACACTCAGAAGTAGGGTGCGTTCCCTGCTCTTTATCCCTCCCTAGAAATAGAGTGTCTGAGAGGGAACGCACCCTACAACTCTCCCAGAAGTAGGGTGCGTTCCCTGCTCTTTATCCCTCCCTAGAAATAGAGTGTCTGA
>CAZJNL010000601.1:0-4119 GCA_964546515.1 uncultured Oscillatoria sp. | reverse complement strand
CTTTTGGTATCTGTGTGGACAGGCGAGACGCCCGGAGTGCATCTTTTGGTATCTGTTTGGACAGGCGAGACGCCTCTCCTACGCCTTTTGGCATTTCTTTGGACAGGCGAGACGCCTGTCCTACGCCTTTTGGCGTCTGTTTGGACAGGCGAGACGCCTGTCCTACGCCTTTTGGCGGAGGGCGGGAGGGGGTTGGGGGGGAGAGGTTCGCACCGGCATCTCGATGTTAGCTTTGTGGCGTGTGAGATACTCGCAGTGCCAGTTGTCACCCGCGCTCAATCAGCAGTTTCGGTTTTTTGTGACGGAATGCGCCGGCTACCTGGGAGCAGGCTCACTCATCTTGTAGAGACGCGATTTATCGCGTCTCCTCGCCTCTCAGATTTATCGCCTCTCAGATTTATCGCCTCTCATCTTGTCCGATCAATTCTTCTCTTTCTTCCCCCCCCCTCACCGTTTGCGGGGAGGGGGTTGGGGTGCCGGATTCCAGCCACGCAAATAATTTTAATCATCCGGGTGCAATTGCCGGTTTAAAAATTCAATTCCCTTTAGCCTTTAGGCGCTGACGTGCTAACTCCCTCCACTTCTCCACTTCTGGTCTGCGGTCTTTCGGAGCAACTGTCAAACAGTTTTTCCATTCTACCAGTGCGCCGGTTTTGTCGTCAAGGCTCTCCAGCACCTGTGCCAGAAAGCAGTGAGCGGCAGCGTTTTGAGCGTCGATATCAATAGCCTTCTGGAGGTGAGACTTAGCCTCGGCATAGCGAGCTTTCTGCAGATACGCCCAGCCGGCATTTTTGTGCAAATCGGATTTCAGCGTCATATCCTGAGCTAGTTCCAAGCCTTGCAAAAGCAATCTAATAGCCGCATCAGAGTCTTTGTCCAGAGTCAGAGACAAGCGACCCAAATTGTTGAGGGCGTAGGGTGCGGCGGGATCGCCGGCATTCTGTATAGCAAGCCGGTGTTCACTTCGGGCGCAATCATAATCCTGGAGCTTTTCACAAGTAGCTCCTAGGTTGTAGTGAGCCATCCTGAGGCGAGGGTTAAATCGGAGCGCCCACCTGAAGTAAAACTCCGCAGTTCCGAACTGACCGGCCTTGTAATTATCGTGCCCAATCTCGTTGAGATCGATAGCGATTTTGGGCGTCGCCAGCCACAAGCCGGCGACACCGCTCAGTATGGAAGCTGCCACCCCAATTTTAACCCCAATAGCTCTCAGCTTTATCTTGCCGGCATCCTGACGCCCCACAGCCGGTGCTCTCACCTGCAACCCCTTGTCAATCGCTGACAAATGCTGTAAAATAACTTGAGTGTTTGCCGGTCGATTTCCTGGAAAGGGAGCCATCAGGTAATCAATCAAATCTGCCAGCGACTCGGAAACTTGCGGGGCGCTGTGACGCCAAATCAACTCGCCGGTTTGACAATCAATAAGCTGAAAAGGAGACTTGCCGGTCAGCAAATAAACAAAAGTTCGGCCAAGGGCATAGAAATCCGATTGCGGCAAGGCGACTCCATCGATTTGCTCTAGGGGCATATAGCCTGATGTGCCAACCCGCGTGCCCTGGCGATTGCCGGCGATTTTGACCAGGTAAGTCTCTGTCATTTCCCGAACAGCACCAAAGTCAATCAGCACCAGCTGCCCATCTGGTTTCAGCATGATGTTGTCCGGTTTGATATCCCGGTGAAAATAATGCTGCTGGTGGAGTTCATCCAGAATTTCTGCCAGCTGTTTTAACCAGTCAATAGCTCGCTCTTGCGAGATGGGCTGATTGTCGATCAGCCACTCTTGCAAATTCTGCCCCTCAATCTTTTCCATCACCAGACAGTGCAGTGGTTCGGCGCTATCCTGCGGCTGAAAGGTGAAGTACCCATCAGGTTCCACTCTGGGAATTCCTGGATGGCGCAGCCCCCTCAATACCTGCGCTTCCCGCTGAAACAGGGAGACAGATTTAGGATAATAATCCATTAGGACTTTCAGCACTTTCGGCGTGCCGGCATCCTCCACCTCGAAAGTAGCGCCAAAGCCCCCTTCGCCCAGGCGTCGAATCACCTGATATCGGTTTTGCAGTAACATTCCCGGCTCAATCATGGCTGCTTCACTTGAGAACACCCCCTACCCCGCACGATGTAGAGAGGCGACATGTCGCGTCTCTACAACGGTTCACCGGCGCGAAGATTGATTGCTCACATATTTTACCACCACCGGCTGCACCGTGTAAAGCGTTCCACTGCTTTCTTTCACTTTTTCGATGAGGGAGCGCCGCACCAAGGATTCCAGAGCTTTGAGCAATTCTGTCGTGCCTTCTAGCTGCATGTCCTCTCGCAACTGGCAGATGGAAAGAGGCTGCCAGCTCGCGAGCCGGCCCACAATTTCTTTTTCCAACTCAGACAACCGCTTAAAATGCTGGTACAGCAAATATTCAAAATCCCCCAAATACAGGGATTTCTTTAAAAACTCCGAAACGCTGCCGGCGAACACATCCTGAATAGTGGCAGCCACTATCTTTAACGCCAGGGGATTTCCTCGGTAAGCTCTAATGAGTTCTTCCCATCTTTTATCTTCAGATAAACCCTTTTCTCTGAGGATTTCCTTGGCAGCTTCCCCTAAACCCTCCAGCTGAAAGGAGCGAACGGGTAGGGTTGGGCTTTCCAAAACGGCAATTTCTTTAGGTTTCTCCCAACTCGCCAGCAGCAAGCAACTTTGGTGGGATGATTCTCCCACCTGTCTGAGGAGCTCCCCATACTCCTCATACCCATCCAGATAGTGGCCAGCCGGCTGCCCTGGGCGCAGAACAGATTGCCACTCATCGAGCACCACCAGACACCGGTGAGTGCGCAAATACTCCATCAGTCGCGAGACGCGACCAGCAACAGTTGCTGGCCAATCCGTTTCCTGCCGGTTGGCCAGGAATTGTATCAGGTTGGCCACGAGTTCGTCTGGGGGTGGGGCGTGGCGCAGACTTCGCCAGACAATATACTCAAATTTATCTTTAGTCTGTTGGGCCATGCGAGCCGCCAGAGCGGTTTTGCCAATCCCCCCCATGCCCCAAATGGCCACCAACCGGCATCGCTCTCGCACAATCCACTGTTCCAGGTTCCCCAGTTCGCCGGTGCGCCCATAAAAAACCGAAGCGTCTGGCGCACCGTCCCAATCTTGGCACCGGCGGGCTGAGCCAATTTTATATCCCGCCGCATCCAGCCAGTCAATAATGTCTCTCCAGTTGGAAAGCGTGTTTGGCTCTCGCCCTGTCAGTATTTCCACATAGCGATACAAGCCTCTACTCAGGTTAGCCTCAAGCCCCCGGCGGTCTTTAGGGAGTTTTTCCGCGATTTCAGCTGGACTGTAACCGCAAAGCAATCCTTGGAGGTGCAGCTTTTCAGTCGGTGTCAGTCCCGCTCTTGTGTGAGAGGCCCATTCTTTCTTAGCACGGGCGAGCTTTTCGTAGAGCCTTTCTAGATCCCAGTCATTTGCCGCGCCGGCAAAATCCTCTGGAGGTGGCTTTGGGGTAGATGCCATTTCGGGGAATCCTCAGGAAATTCACAACCAAAATGCTAACCGAATTGCTAACGCCGGTTGTGCTCTCGCTCACAGGTGCCCCAGTTAGGCTGTTATCAGGTTCAGCCAGAACACGCGAACTTAAGGTAACAGTACCGAGGTCAGTGCTATGTTTGACTCTTTCGTGCCATCGTCGGGCAACACTTGGGACAAATCTTTCAATTCTTCTTTCACCAGTGAGTGCGGGAATGCGGAGCCGGCTGACGCAATCACTCCCGGTGTGGCCATCAAAAATATCCCAGCCAGTGGCGCAACTGGCGAGGTGATTGACATCCCGCCGCCGGCACCGGCAAGCGACTTTAGCCTTATTTTGCTTGACACGCCGTTGCCAGAAAAAGGTGAGTTTACCACAAGCCGGCATGAAACGCAAGCGGTGGATGCGATCACCCGTCAGGCGCTACCGGCAGCAGTTGTGGAGGGAGCAATCAGCTCAGCTCACAGCGCTCTGGCGGAGTTTGCGAGTGACCCAGATTTCGCTAACAAGATGAATCTGGCGTTTGGCGAAGGTTGGGATGCTGCGGTAGCCGGTGACTTAGCTCAAGATTGGCTCACCGGCGATTTCAGCGAGC
>CAZJNL010000600.1:1247-4125 GCA_964546515.1 uncultured Oscillatoria sp. | reverse complement strand
AGCCGGTTTGGCCGGCCTTGGGGCGAGGAAGAGGCCATCTTTGCTGACGAGGCGCGGCTGCGGCGGATTTTGCTGGATTTGCTGGGGCGTGCCGGTGAGCGTCTTTTCCTCTGTCACAGTGACCTGGCTGTGAGTGGCCAGGAGCAGACTGGGCCGCTTTTGTCTTTGGTGAATGCGGCTATGCCGGTTTCTGAGCCGGTGCTCATTTGAGATTCAGCAATGTGGCTGTTTCCCTCATTTAACCTAGTCTACAGTGTGTTGTCACCAAGGGAGCTACGAGAGCGAGCATAACAAATGTCATTAAACACATCCAAGTGACTAGAAAAGCCCCTGCTATAGCCCACCCTCTTTGATAATCTTTGAAAGCCTCAATACTTTCCCATTTTTTTGATTTCCACGCCCATTCATTTCCCTTCGCTCCCAACCATAAAGCCATCAGTATATAGAGAGTCAATGTTCCCCAAAACTCCCAAGGCGAGACATAAAAACAGTTATCCTGCCAGTCTAATTTAAGAAAAGAAATACTTTTCAAAAGTAGCGGTAAAGAGAGAATGCCGCTCCAAAAAACGCGATGGCTCAAAGCCCAGATAGGAGCTGCTAGAAATGCGCCCCAATTCCACCCTTTAATTTCATCTGGCACCGGCACTGAGCGATTGAACAAACCGCCCTCTCCTGAATGATTGCGAGTTGATTGCAGGGACAGCCGCTGCCTGTTTGAGGTGCGGGAATACTGCCCAGATACAAGTGCGTTAAGCGCTAGGAACGCACTGCTCAGCCGTCCTTCCAAGGCGGGTTCTGTCAGGTGTTCTATCCAGCTGGCAAAGCTGCCACTCAGGCTAACCCTGTCGCTAAATTGAATCCGCATATCGCGCTGGGGCAAATCTGCCGGTGAGGTGCCGGTGGCTAGATGAATTAGAGTGGCTCCCAAGGCGTAGAGATCCGATGCTGGCACCGCTCGCCCGCCGAACTGTTCCACCGGCGCATACCCGTAAGTTCCCACCACAGTAAACGTAGCTCCTTCCGCCGCCGCCTTGTCTTGCACTGCGCCAAAGTCTACCAGATAAACCCGTTTGTCCTCACCCCAGATTAAATTGCTGGGCTTGATGTCGCGGTGGAGAACCGGCGGATTCAGTTCGTGCAGGTAAACCAGAATTTTCAATATCTCCTCAGCGATTTTGCGGAGTTCTTTTTCGGTGAACTTTATGCCCTGATTCAGCAATTCCTTGAAGGATGAACCGGGGATATATTCCTGCACCAACCCGAACCAGAGCGTTCGGTCATCTATAGAGAAATAATCGCGATATTTGGGGATTCGGGGGTGGGAAAGCTGTTTGAGAACCTGGGCTTCTCGCTCAAAGAGTTTGAGGTCATCCCACTGGACATCGCCGCCAAAGGACAGGAGTTTGACAATCACTGGGGAACCAGCGGGTTGTGCTGTTAAATTCTCAGCCAATTGTAGAGACGCGACATGTCGCGTCTCTACGGCGGTTTGTGCTGTTAAATCCTCAGCCAGCCAGGGTTGGCGTCCGTCATTCTGTCCTAACTTTTGTTTCAGTTTGTAACGGTCGTGCAATACTTGTCCGGCTTGCAGCATAATGTTACGATTCCTTAACACGAGAGAAAGCTATTAAGCATTGAATTTGCACTATCCCTCCCTATTAACTCGTTCCCAAGCTCTGCCTGGGAACGCGAATCTGGAGGCTCTGCCTCCTTTTGAATTGAAAAGCAGATTAAAAGCTTAACGGATTATTCGTTCGGTGGGTGAGGCTGGCGCGTCACCCACCCTACAACCAAAGTAACACAGTTTTTTGTTAAGTTTTTTGAAGCCATCGCGTCTAACCCTGACGGGGGTTTGGCTCTAAAGAGTTAAGAAAGAGGCGAGAGAGGCATAGCCTGTTTAAGAGGTGATTTATAAAGTAAATATTAAAGGCCATTCGCGCCCAGTCGGGAAAGATCCCCCCCTACCCCCCCTGAAAAAGGGGGGGTAGTCTCAGAGCCAACCCTTTTAAAGGGGGGGGTGGGGGGATCTAGATTTTGTTTATAAATGATCTCTAAGGGGGGTTGGGGTGAGCGGAGCGCCGACATGTTTGTTAGACTAGAAACTTAGATTAACCTAGTGTAACACAGAGCCGGCCTGAACAAGGCGCTCAGACGCTGGCTGGAGAATCAACCCCTAGTTTGAACCTTTGCCAAACTTCTCCTGTCTAAAAAAGATAACTTTTGAACTGAAGATGAAGAATTGGCCCGAAATGCTTGAATCTAGTCTCGACCGGCCTGTGCGGCAAGTTGAGGCTCCAGAAGGTGACGAGAGACTTGGACTTGTGAAAAACAGGCTGAAGTTTCCACTGAAAGTCCCGAAATGGTTGCTCGGACTTTTGGTTCTCGGTCTGTTAGCCGGTGGAAGCTATGTTGCGTACAGTCAGATGGCAGCTACTCAGCGCCAGGAAGCCAGACGCCGAATTCCAACAGTCACTGTGGAGCGTATCGATGTGCCGGTGAGCATTACGGCTAATGGCACCGTGCAGCCAGAGCTCTCCGTCAATATGAGTCCCAAGACTTCTGGAGTGCTCAAGGAATTGCTGGTGAAAGAGGGAGAGCGGGTGGAAAAGGGGCAAATTCTGGCATATATGGATGACACCCAGTTCCAGGGACAGCTAACTCAGACCAAAGGCCAAGTAGCATCCGCGCAGGCGAACCTCGACCGGCTGCAGGCGGGGAATCGCCCCCAGGAAATCGCCCAAGCACAAGCGCAACTGGCATCGGCGCAGGCGAACCTCGACCGGCTGCAGGCGGGGAATCGCCCCCAGGAAATCGCCGAAGCCGAAGCGCAACTGGCATCGGCGCAGGCGAACCTCGACCGGCTGCAGGCGGGGAATCG
>CAZJNL010000600.1:0-1147 GCA_964546515.1 uncultured Oscillatoria sp. | reverse complement strand
CCCCCAAGAAATCGCCCAAGCGCAAGCTCAAGTCGCTTCCGCACAAGCCAATTTGCAACAGGCGGAACTCACCTACAATCAGAATCAGCAGCTTTATAAAGACGGTGCGATCTCCCTGCGGGAACTTGACAGTTCGCGCAGCTCTTATGAGAGCGCAAAAGCACAGGTAGAAAAGGAAAAACAGGCACTCAATTTACAGCAATCCGGTGCTCGTCCGGAAGAAATAGCACAGGCAAAGGCACAGGTAGAACAGGCAAAACAGGCACTAAACTTGGTGCGAGCCGGTGCGCGAAAGGAAGAAATTGAACAGGCAAAGGCACAGGTAGAACAGGCAAAACAGGCACTCAATTTACAGCAAGCAGGTGCGCGAAAGGAAGAAATCGCACAAGCGCGGGCTCAATTGATGAGTGCTGAGGGATCTTTGCTTTCGGTCCAAACACAAATTGACGATACTGTAATTCGCGCTCCTTTTAGCGGCATGGTGACGCGCAAATACGCCGATCCGGGTTCGTTTGTTACGCCAACCACCTCTAGCAGTTCGGTTTCGTCAGCCACTTCATCTTCTATTCTGGCGCTAGCTTCCAATAACGAAATTGTTGCCAAGGTTGCCGAAACGAGTGTATCAAAAATCAAAGTCGGGCAAAGCGTCACGATTGAAGCGGATGCCTATCCGGGGAAGTCATTTCAGGGAAAGGTCACGCAAGTAGCAACGCAGTCCACCGTCGAGCAGAACGTCACCAACTTTGAGGTTCAGATATCGCTGGACGATCCCGAAAACCTGTTGCAGGTGGGCATGAATGTCAGCGTCAAGTTTAATGTTGGCAAGCTGGATAATGCCCTAATGGTTCCAACTATAGCAATCGTGCGGCAGCAGCAGGGAACGGGCGTTTATGTGGCAGGTAAAGGAGAGAATGGCCGGCCTAAATTTCAACCCATCACCACGGGTGTAACAGTGGAGGACAAGACGGTAGTTGTTTCTGGGCTAGAAGAAGGGGACAAAGTTCTGATTAGCTTTCCCAAGGGAGAACGCCCAGCTTCTAGAACGCCCTCAATGCTACCGGGGATGGGCCCGCCAGGTCCCGGCGGTTCTGGCGGCGGCAGAAGAGGTGGGGGATGAGGAAATTATGGGCAAGCTAAATCGAATTCG
>CAZJNL010000599.1:0-4131 GCA_964546515.1 uncultured Oscillatoria sp. | reverse complement strand
AGCAGGTCGATTAAGTGATCGACAAATTCAGAATTGGCCATTCTGACTTCGTAACTCAGCTGCTCCCCCTGGGTGCTAAACTGCATCCGGCAAAGGATCAGGTCGGCGGGAATCGTGGAGACAGTCCAGCTGGCGACAAAAGGAATATTCTCACCGCCTTCAATTTTGCGCTCTCCCTCCAAACTCTTCTTCTGGTAGAGGCTGAGGGCTCGCGGCAAGACAGTGCGCTTGCCCTCCCGGTAGTAGGGCTGATAGACAAGGATCTGCCCGTTATCAACGGGTTGAAGTTGATCGATGATCGATGACCGACTCACATTTCCCTCCCATTTTTTATCACTTGGCACTTGCGTGACCTGACATCCGGCACCCGGACAGGCGCTGTGGCCCCTTTGTGGGATCGGCACCGCTCTTTGGGGACGGGACTCGTTCCAAGGGACAAGTTCAGCTGAACTGGCCCGCGCCACCCGTCACTACTGCTACCCGATCTTAACCTTGGCGGAGGAGCGCTCCCCTGCCTTGTCCGTAGCTCCCACATCCTCCCATCTCTAATTGTTGACGGTTTGGCAGCACAGCCTCAAAATTTATGAAACACTTAACGATAGAACACAAAACTTTAGAAACACATGGCCCCAATAGTAGCGAATTATTACTTGACCTATCGCTGCAACGCCCGCTGCCATTTCTGTAACATCTGGGCGCTGGAACCGAATCAGGAAGCTGATTTTACCACAATTCAGCAGAATCTCAACGACTTGGGCCGGTTGGGTGTAAAATATGTAGACTTTACGGGCGGCGAACCCCTGCTGCGCCCAGACGTGGGCCAGATTTACACCGAGGCCAAACGGCAGGGCTTCGTGACCAGCATGACCACCAACACCATCCTGTACCCCAAAAAAGCCAAAGAAATTCAGGGTTTAGTTGACTTCCTGAATTTTTCCCTGGACGGGCCCGATGCCGAAACTCACGACCAGTCGCGAGGGGTGAAGATATTTGACACCTTAGTGGAGTCGGTGAAAATCGCCCATTCTCTGGGGGAGTATCCCGTGCTCAACCACACCGTCACGGCCCAAAACTACCAGCGCATCAACGAAGTAGGGGAACTGGGCAAACGGCTGGGCGTCCGGGTTTGGCTCAACCCCGCCTTCACCGCTCACGACAACTACAACTCCAAGAAAAATCCCACACCGGAAATGGTGGCGGCCATTGAGGCGGCTGCGAAGAAGTACAGTAATCTCGGATACAATACGGCAGCATTGGCTTTCATAGAAGCTGGGGGCAACGACACCAAGAATCCCCGCTGCAAAGCGGTGGAGGCCGTGATAGCCATTTCGCCAGATAACAAGTTGCTGCTGCCCTGCTACCATTTTGCCCAAACCGGCATTCCCATTAACGGCAACCTGTACGAACTTTACCGGCAGTCGGAAGAGGTGGAAAAGTACCGCCAAAGTCAGGGCAAACTGTCCGTGTGCGAAGGTTGTACGGTATGGTGTTACTTGATCCCCAGCTTCTTTAAGGGTGTGGACAAATATTGGTTTTTAAATCAAGTAACCTATGCCGGCGAATTCCTGGCCAGAAAACGATTCTTTCAAGGAGCTGTGGTCTGATATCGCTGCTGCAGCTGAAGAAAACAACCAGCCAGCGGGCCTAACTTTGGCCATACCCCAGTCATGGTATCAGGATCGCAGGCTCAAAGCCGCTGCAGTCTTGACAATTGTCTGGAGTGGCACGATTGCTCTGCACCTGTTCTCTTGGGGCATCTGGCTGGTGCTCGGCTTCACCGGCGTGATGGCGATTCATGCCGTGCGAGTTTTGCGGGCCCGACCCAAGAGCGCCCCTCCGCCCCTCTCGGATGACAGCCGGGATTATTGGCCCCACGTTTCCCTGTTAGTGGCGGCAAAAAATGAAGAAACCGTGATTGGCCGGCTGGTGGAAACTCTGTGCAATCTGGACTACCCAGCTGATCGGTATGAAGTTTGGGCGATCGACGATGCCAGCACGGACTCAACACCGGCGCTGCTGGACAAACTGGCCGCCGAATACAAGCAGCTGAAGGTGCTCCACCGCTCAGAGTCCGCCGGCGGGGGCAAATCGGGGGCTTTAAACGATGTGCTGCCCCTGCTCCGGGGAGAGTTCTTGGCGGTGTTTGATGCAGACGCTTCGGTCAGCCCCGACGTGCTGCGCCGGGTGCTGCCGGTGTTCGCACGCAAAGATGTGGGCGCGGTGCAGATGCGAAAAGCGATCGCCAACACTTCGCTGAATTTCTGGACTCGCGGACAAGCCGCTGAGATGGCTCTCGATAGCTATTTCCAGCAGCAGCGCATTACTATCGGCGGCATTGGAGAATTGCGGGGCAATGGCCAGTTTGTCCGCCGGTCTGCCCTGGAGCGCTGCGGCGGCTTCAACGAACTGACGATTACTGACGATTTGGATTTGACCGTGCGCTTGCACCTGGATGGGTGGGACATTGAATTTGTCCAGCTTCCCGTGCAAGAGGAAGGCGTCACCAGCGCCCTGGCTCTTTGGCACCAGCGCAACCGCTGGGCAGAGGGTGGCCATCAGCGCTATCTGGACTACTGGCCGCTGATTTGGCGCAACCGCATGGGGACTCGCAAGACTTGGGATATGTTCATGTTCTGGATTATCCAGTATTTCCTGCCGATGGCAGCGGTGCCGGACTCTTTGATGGCGATCGCCGGCAGCCGGCTGCCGGTGTACAGTCCGATTACCGCTCTGATGCTTGGCATGTCCCTGACCGGCATGTTTACCGGCCTGCGGCGCATCCGTGCGGAAGAGAAATTGAGCGCTTCTACGGTATTTCTCACCTTGCTGCAGACGCTGCGGGGCATCGTTTACATGCTCCACTGGATAGTTGTGATGGCCAGCGTCACCGCCCGCATGTCGGTACGCCCCAAGCGTCTGAAATGGGTCAAAACAGTGCATCAAGGGCACTTTTAGATTTTACATTCCTCTCGCCCCGGCTGAGAAACCCGGTTTCTTTAAGAAACCGGGTTTCCAGTTTATATGCAAACTAAATGCAGTTTAACGTAAGAATGGCGGTTTCAAAACCAAATGTCATCGTAGTCTTCCTCATCTTCTAGGTATGATTCTTCTGCATCTTCGCTGCCATAAAGTTGAATGTCATAGTCGGCGGGTGAGGGGGCGTCGTCAGGTGCCGGTGCGTCAGAATCCACCTCGTCTGGCAGTGGCTGGGTGATGATTTCTCCCTTGAAAGATTGAAGCATTCGCTCGACAGCAAACTTCACATCCTCTGTTTCCTCCCACCGGCCAGCTGTCGGGGCGTCGCTCGGGACACCGTTTGTAGGACTGTCCTCACGCCTGTCCTGACGCCTGTCCTGACGCCTGTCCTGACGCCTGTCCTCACGCCTGTCCTGACGCCTGTCCTCACGCCTGTCCTGACGCCTGTCCTCACGCCTGTCCTCACGCTTGTCCGAGGGTTTGGCCTCAACTGGCGGCGGCGGAGCACCGGCGCTGGGGCTGGCAGGTTTTTCCACCGGCATCTCAGGGGGCTTGGGCGGTTGCTGCGCAAGCCTGGTTTCAGGTGCCGGTGTCGGGGAGGGTGCCGGTGGGCGAGAACCCAAATCCTGACGGGGAGGCGGTTTCTTTTCCGCCGGCGCGGCAGGCGGTGGCGCAGAACCGGCAACTTCAATTCTCACCTGAACCGGATGTTGCAAGACGGTTTGAAAAGCAGCTTCAATCTTAGAGATCCTGTCCTTACTCTCCACCAGTTTGAGCAATGGCTCGGAGCGAATTGCGATCCGGGCTTGAAAGCTGCTGAGCGCTACCAGCTGTCCGTGCTGGCCCAAAAGCGCTTGGGTAGACAGGGGCAGATGACTGAGCACTGCTTGCCAAACCCGTGCCAAATCATACCCCTGCTCAGTCCCATCCGCTGCAGGGGGATTGGCTTCACTTTTAGCTGGCGCAACCGGCATTTCTTTTGGGCGCACAGTTGGTGCCGGTTCCGGGGGTGCCGGTGGGGGAGAAACCGGCGGTGGCGGAGGGGGGGGCGAATTGGTAATGCCGGGATTGGGGAATTTGGGGATTTGGGAAGAGGGGGTTTGCTGCTGTTTTGGCGGGGGGCTGCCGGCTGCCGGTGGGGGCTGTCGGAAGGAT
>CAZJNL010000598.1:0-4136 GCA_964546515.1 uncultured Oscillatoria sp. | reverse complement strand
CTCAAAAACACAGATTTTAGAGAAGCAAATCTCACTCATACCTGCTTTATTTCCGCACAAAAGCTTGACCAATCCAGACAGGAAGCGTCGGATAATTCAATGCTTCTGGTTAAGCTATCTGTACAAGAACTGCTAGTCACCGGCAATGGCCACAACAAATCCTATGTGGGCGTAAACCTCAGGGGTGCATATCTGAAAGGAGCAGACCTGCGTTATGCCAATCTCACAGGAGCCGATATCAGTGGAGCCACTTTGCAGGGAGCCTATTTGGAGTGGGCCAACCTCGCGCAAGCTCAGGCGATCGGCACTGATTTCACCAACGCTCAGCTTACCGGCGCGTGCGGTTTGGGAACCTGGAATATTGACAGCACGACTCAGCTAGAATGGGTCGATTGCCGATTTGCTTACCTCCTGGAATCTCCCAAACCGGGAACCGACGATCGCGAACGCCGGCCCAGTAGTGGGGAATTCGCACCGGGAGACTTTACTAAACTTTTTCAAGAGGTTTTGAATACCGTTGACTTCATTTTCCGCAATGGGATCGATTGGAAAGCCTTCACCTATTCCTTTAACAAGCTAGTTCTGGAAAATGAAGACACCGAACTAGCCATCCAGAGCATTGAAAACAAAGACGATGGCGTGGTTGTGGTCAGGGTGAGAGTTTCTCCCGGTACAGACAAAGAAAAGATTCACAGCGAATTCACTCAAACCTATCAAGAGGCACTCAAAGCTTTAGAAAAACGCTATCAGGCAGAACTGAAAGCTAAAGATGAGCAAATTGCCACCTATCGCCACAGCAATGCCGACATGAGGGAGGTCGTCAAGCTGCTAAGCCGCAGAACTGTTAACCTGGCTCAAGGAACCACTGAGCGGAAATCTATTTATGGTAAATTAGTTATACTCAACTTCGGTCAAGGTGACTTTAACACCGGCTTCCCCGTCACGCTCCAGATTGGCGCAGAGGGCGAGCGCCCCTCGACACAAAAACCAGGATACTTACCCCCAGCCCCAGAAATTCCCGAAACATACACCGGCTGGCAATCAATCTATCACAACCTGGACAAATCTTCACGAATATCCGTCTCATCCACACAAAAAACCAACATTTCCCCCATAGAAGACTGTCGCGAATCTGCCCAAATTTTGACTGACAGCCTCAACTCCTGGCTGAACTCAGAGGAATTTCGCCCCATCAAAGATGTCCTGCTGCGCAAACTCGACCCCTCTGAGGAAATTCGCCTTATCCTTCAAACTGAAAATAACCTGGCACACCGGCTCCCCTGGCAACTGTGGGACTTCTTCGAGAATTACCGCAAAGCCGAAATCGCCTTGAGCGCCCCCGAATACGACCGCGCCGAAAAATCTCCCCCAGACATCCCCAGAACCAAAGTCAGAATCTTGGCAATTCTCGGCAATAGTGCTAACATAGATATAGAAAAAGACCGGCAGCTGATAAAGCAGTTACCCGACGCCGATCCCACTTTCCTCCCAGAGCCTACCCGCCGGCAAGTAGACGTGCAGCTGTGGGATGAAGCCGGCTGGGATATCCTGTTTTTTGCCGGTCACAGTCACAGCCAAGAGGACACCGGCTGCATTTATCTCAATGCTACCGATAGCTTAACAGTCGCCGAGTTAAAATACGCCCTGAGAGCAGCGGTTGAGCGGGGATTAAAACTGGCTATTTTCAACTCCTGTGATGGCTTGGGTTTAGCCCGCGACTTGGCTGACTTGCGCATCCCCCAAATTATCGTCATGCGCGAGCCGGTGCCCGATGCGGTGGCGGAAGCATTTTTGCAGCATTTTGTCAAGGCTTTTGCCGGTGGGAAATCGCTGTACGCCTCCGTGAGAGAAGCGCGGGAAAAATTGCACGCCTTCGAGGATGAATTTCCCTGCGCCAGTTGGCTGCCGGTGATTTGCCAGCACCCCGCCGAAGTTCCCCTGACTTGGGAAGAGTTGGGAGGCGTGCCGGCACTTGAGCCGAGTGTCAAGGAATTATTGCAATTATTAGCTCAACTCCAAGAAGCGCTGGAGGCTGACACTGACTTGAATCCCAGGGATAAAGCCGATGCGCTAGAGGATGTTCGGGTATTGGTGAGGGCGGCGAACAATCCCCCGGATGAGTCACTGCAAAATCAGGCGAGGAAGGCGCTCAAGAGTTTGAAAGCGACGATGGTGGAGTTGCCGGTGGCAGCCCCACTTGCGCAAGTTTCTCAGCAGATATTGCAGGCAATTTCCGAAATGCTTAACAGGCAGTGATTTTCTCAACCGCCCCCGTGCAAGGCACCCAGAAACCGGGTTTCTGCGACAAATGTTGCATCCTCCCCAAAAGATTTATTCAGAAACCAGGTTTCTTAGCCCCCGTGCAACGCCCTTCCGCTTCCCGCTAATCCACCGATGTCGCCCGCGACTCAACCGAAGAGTAGCGAACGCTGGGCTTCAGCGAAATTATATCGTCAATATTGCGCTGCATAGTGGCGCACATGGTATCCAAGGGCAAATCATTGGGATCGTGCCCAAAGGGATTTTCGATTTCAACGCCAATCTCCTCAATCCCAAACAGCATGAAACTCACTAAAGCCACAACAAAACTCGTCCACCAATTCAGCGTGCTGACGATCTCAAAAGGCAAGAACAGACAATAAATCAGTAACAGCTGTTTCAGGTGAATCGCATACGCCAAAGGCATGGGCGTCCTCAAAATCCGCTCGCAGCCCCCTAAAACATCCACCATTGTATCCAGTAACTTGTACATGGAAGTCAGCTGATAGCTATCGACGCACCACCGGTCATGCTGCTTCTTTAGATAGTCCCCAATCCAGAAGGCAACCTCTAGGGGGGGATTGTTCATATCCTTGAGCTTGAGATACTGATATCGAGACATCAATGCCTTTAGTTCTCGGTTCACCGGCTCCTGGCGCAGATGCAACTTAGTCGCCACGGCAAAAGCCACCAAAAGCCGCAGCGTCGCTATTTTTTCTGCTGCATCTTTCTCGTCTCTTTCCTCAACGGTAACCAAAATCTGGCGGGCTAAGTTGCGGACAGTATTGGTTAGATTTCCCCAGAGTCTGCGGCCTTCCCAAAATCGTTCGTAAGCCGTATTTGTCCGGAAAACCAATAATAAACCTAAGATAATGTTAGGTACAAACCCTAATATTGGCCACGATACAGGATATTTAAAATGGAAAAGAACGGAAATGATAAAACCAAAAAAAGCGCAAAGTACAACCCGCTCATAAACAGCTCGAATGACTGAACCCTTAACTTGTAAAGTCGCTCGCAGCCAGTGCAATTTTAGCATTCCATCACCCCTCGCAGATTTTGATTGTTGATTTTAGATTTGAGATTTTAGTTGCCTCCCCAATTCCAAATAGCCACCGCTGCGAACCCCTAATCAACGCTGATTGCGCAGATTCCGCTCAGCACCGCGTGCGCTGGAGGTGGCTCGCACCCCAAATGAAACAGCTCACACTCACCCCACACAGTTAACTCAGGGCAGCCGGCACTGCCCTTACAGCACTCAGAACTGTTTTAAGAAGCGCAAATCGCTGCTGTACACCCTGCGAATGTCATCAATTTGGTGCAGCACCATTGCGAAGCGCTCGACACCAAACCCTGCAGCAAAGCCGGTGTATTTTTCAGGATCGTACCCCACCGCTTTGAACACATTGGGGTCAACCATGCCGCAGCCGCGGACTTCTAACCACTTCCCTTTCCACTGCACGTCCACCTCAGCTGAGGGTTCCGTGAACGGGAAATAACTGGTGCGGAAGCGAACCGGCACCTCGCCAAACATCTGCCGCAAGAATTCCTTAATTGTACCTTTAAGGTCAGTAAAAGTCAACCCCTCACCGACAGCTAAAAGTTCAATCTGGTGGAATACCGCCGCGTGAGTGGCGTCCACCGTATCGCGCCGGTAAACTCGTCCGGGTGCCACAATCCGCAGCGGCGGCTTGTGGTTCTCCATGTAGCGAATCTGCACCGAAGAAGTGTGAGTCCGCAGCAGGTTGCCATCTGGCAAATAGAAAGTATCCTGCATATCCCGCGCCGGGTGATCTGGCGGCGTATTGAGCGCCTCAAAGTTGTAGTAGTCGGTTTCCATTTCCGGGCCAGTGGCGACGGTGTAACCCAAACCGACG
>CAZJNL010000597.1:0-4136 GCA_964546515.1 uncultured Oscillatoria sp. | reverse complement strand
GAGTAGGGCCCTCGGTCGCCAAGGTGAAATCCCCTCTCTGCTGGCATTTCGGGGGGGTGACGGTTGCAGGTTTTCCTGAAACCGCACTCTTGCTTCGGTTTCCCGTAATTCCTCATGCGGTAAACCGAACACACAGCGAGTAGGGCCCTCGGTCGCCAAGGTGAAATCCCCTCTCTGCTGGCATTTCGGGGGGGTGACGGTTGCAGGTTTTCCTGAAACCGCACTCTTGCTTCGGTTTCCCGTAATTCCTCATGGGGTAAACCGAACATAGACCCGGAGTGGGGTGCCTTACAAGGGTAGGTTTTTTCTCTGTGTTTGGCGTGCAACTACCGAAACCCATGTCCTGTAAGTTCCCCTGTAAGTTCCCCCCAGCTCCCCGGTTCCCCAGCGACCGAGCCTAAAAATACCCCATATCTAAAAAACCCACCCCCGAAAGCAGCGGGGGAGAGGGAGAAATTGCCAATGCCCAATGCCCCATCACCGACGTTGCACAGCGCCTGAGATCAACCCCAACCCCAACCCCCCCTCCCCGTACAAGGAGGATACTGGTGAGACTCTCCATAAAGAGTGACATCCCACAAAAGCTCCCGTCCCACGCCTCCTGTATCCAGTCCGGTCAATTACCCCTAATAAATTATTCCCGTACCTCTTCCTTTTTCCTCTTCCTTATTGGCGTCCCTTCACGGGGGCGGTTCACTATTAACCTAAATCAATCAAACGTAATTATTCTCGCTCCTCTCTCCGTCAGTGTTCGGTCGAGACTTATGATGGGGATTGACCCCATATCAATTCGCCACCAGTATCGGGGAGGGGGGTTGGGGGTGGGGTTTCCAGGATGCCTGCAAAAAGTTTTAATCATCCTGGTGCAACGCCCACGCGAGCGTGACCAATTACCAGTGACCAATTACCAGTAACTATGGGTGAAGCTTTGTTGTCTGTGGAAAATCTGAGAGTGGCCTATCCTTACCAGCGCGGGGGTGGCGAACCGGCATGGGCGATTGACGGCGTGTCTTTTACGCTGCAACCGGGCGAGCGCTTGGGGCTGGTGGGGGAGTCGGGCTGCGGTAAGTCAACCCTGGGGCGAGCGGCGATGCGCTTGCTGCCCGATTCTTCAAGGATTGAGGGGCGGGTGACTTTTGCCGGTCAGTCTGTGTTTGACTTAACACCGGCACAGCTGAGACGCTTCCGGGGTGAAGCGGTGTCGCTGGTGTTCCAAGATCCGATGACGCGCCTCGACCCGCTGATGACGATTGGGGATCACTGCATGGAAACGCTGTTGAGCCACCAACCGCAGTTGAGCCGGCGTCAGGCGAAGGAGAAAGCGATTGAGACTCTGGCTGCCGTGAAGATCCCGGCGAGCCGGTGGTCCCAGTACCCGCACGAGTTCAGCGGGGGGATGCGCCAGCGGGTGGCGATTGCCCTGGCGCTGATGCTGGAACCGAAGCTGATTGTGGCGGACGAGCCGACGACTAGCTTGGATGTCACGGTGTCAGCTGAGATTATGCAGGAGCTGACAAGGCTGTGTCGGGAGCGGGAGCTGGCGCTGCTGCTGATTTCCCACGATTTGGCGATGGTGGGGGAGTATTGCGACCGGATTGCGGTGATGTACTTTGGCTTGATGGTGGAAACCGGCACCACTGAGTCGGTGTTCAAAAACCCCCAGCACGAATATACGAAGTCGCTGCTGCAGGCGGCGCTGCACATTCAGGCGGAAGGGAATACTGCCGGTGGGGAAAAATCTGGCCCGCAGCCTGCGCCGGAGGGCCAATCGCCTCTGCTGCGGGTGCGGGATTTGAAGCAGCACTACACGCTGGAGCCGAATTTTCTGGAGCGGCTGTTTAGCAAGCAAGACCAGACGATTAAGGCTGTCGATGGGGTGAGCTTGGAGCTGTATCCGGGAGAAATTCTGGGTTTGGTGGGGGAGTCGGGCTGCGGGAAGAGCACTCTGTCTCGGACGATTTTGCAGCTGATCCGTCCCACCGGCGGGCTGGTGGAGTTTCTGGGGGAGGATTTAACTCAGTTGCCTTTGGGATCTGTGCGCCAGCGGCGGCGGCAAATGCAGATGGTGTTTCAAGATCCCCACGCTTGTCTGAATCCGATGATGACGGTTGGGCAGAGTATTGCCGATCCGCTGTTTATCCACAAGCTGGCTACGCCGGCTGAGGCTAAGGTGCGGGTGACGGATATGCTGGAGCGGGTGGGGTTGACACCGGCTGAGTTTTATGATAGGTATCCGTCGGAGCTGTCTGGGGGGCAGCAGCAGCGAGTGGCGATTGCGCGGGCGCTGATTACTCGTCCGAGGTTGGTGATTTGCGATGAGCCGGTGAGCATGCTGGATGCCAGCGTGCAAACGCAGGTGCTGAAGTTGATGCTGGAGTTGAAGCGGGAGTTTGATTTGACTTATTTGTTTATCACTCACGACTTGTGGCTGGCGCGATTTTTGTGCGATCGGATCGCGGTGATGAATGCCGGCCAGATTGTGGAAATGGGGCAGACGCGAGAGATTTTTGCCCGCCCCCAGCACCCTTACACTCAAAAATTGCTTCAGGCTGCGCCCCTACTGGCTCGCACCGGCTGAGGGGATTCCCCCTCCCTGTCCAACCTTTGGTGCTCGATGACAAATACATTGGCGTAAAGGTTGGCCAGGATTTGTTTCCCTTCTTGCGTTAGGGATAAGTAGAGGAGGGCATCTTTGATGTAGGGATAGACGCTGTTCCAGAAATATTTGGGGTAGTTTTCCCGCAAGTCTCCGGGGTTTCGATAGCCCAGTTGCAGGTTTAAGCCGATTTCTTCAAACTCGTAGTAGACGGCACCGATTTTTTTGAAGAATCGGGGATCGCTGAGCTGGCCAATTAGTGTGGCGGCGCGAACTAAGCCTGGATAGTTAACTGTATCGCCAAAGTCTGTGCCGTCTGGGATGGGGAAGCGGGTGAGTTCGATGTTGCGCTTAATTTGCTCAACATCAATTAGTTTGTGTCCGCCAAACCGCTCGTCTACAAAGAGTTTTGCCCGATCGGCGCGGTATGGGGTGAGGCTGGCGTCTGTGGCTCCTTCGGGGAGGGCTACGGTTTTTCCGTCTCTGCCGGTGGCGTACACTCCTTTTCTGTCTTGCCGGCAGACTCCTTTGACGTAGCCGATGTTGTGGCAGAGCAGGGAGATGATGAAGTGCAGCCAGTCTTCGCAGGAAACGCCCCCTTCCCGGATGTGCTTGCCTCTGAGGATTTCTTGTCCCACTAGGGTGACTGCGATCGTGTGCTCGACGTTGTGGTAGAGGGCGTCGCTGTTGGCGATATTTTCCAGGGCCATGTTGCCGGCCCATGCGATAATATCTTCATAGTCCGGCTTGTAGCCGCCGTAGGTGCGGTGGTAGCCGGCTCTTAGCTGTTTCACGAAGGCATCAATCAGTAGTTCCGTAGCATCGAACATGTCTAATTCTCCCGTCAGTCACTGCAGCTCTGGCACTGTGCGGATGTTTTCCTGATGGAACGCACGCCGGTGAACCCTCTCCCAACTGGGCCGGCATCTGTAGCTCGTCCCAGGCACCTGACAGTTCACACTGCGCCCTCTCACACCTCACCCTTGACGTTAATATTTCATTGAGGGTTCTCTTACCAATCTAGCCGCATCGGGGGGGATTGTCCAGATGGAGGGGATCTGCCGGTGGGCTGGCGCTCGCAGACTGCCGGCTTTCGACTGCTAGGTTTTAACCGTGTGCACTTGCCCTGTCTTGCAGATGCCGGCACTGTTCACCGGCACATCGATTGTACTGTAATATTCTAACGCTTTTTGTACCCGGCTGTCAACCTGTTGGGAGTCGCGGCAGCCGGTGGGGATTGCCTGGGCGTTGCCTGTATTGGGTTCTGGCTGTCGCGCTAGAATGGGGTTGGATAGGGTTGGAATATGGCGGTTAGAATTTTTTATAAACCGCCAAGACGCCAAGATCGCCAAGAGAAGATAATAGAGAGTGTAACACAAATTAGTTAGAACTGCTAGATTAATTTACAGTTTGTCGGTGGCCGGTGAAATCTGCCTGATAGCGAATGCGATATTTGGCCGGTTAATGTGCCGTGAGTGGGAGAGTTTATGAAGATTCGGGATGCTGTTGAAGGGGATTTGCCGGCGATTGTGGACATTTA
>CAZJNL010000596.1:2711-4136 GCA_964546515.1 uncultured Oscillatoria sp. | reverse complement strand
GCACCCCACCCTCCCTTTCCTTTGCGAATCACCCTAGCCTACGCCCGCGTCTCGGGCCCGCAAGGGCGCAGCGAGCTGGCGCGACTTGTCGCCATGCTGGAATCTTTCTGCTTTGCCAACGGCTGGACTTGTGAGGTGATAGAAGACCTCGGTTCGGGGGTGAACTGCCGCAAGCGCAGACTGCGCCTGTTGATTCGCCGCATCTGCCAGGGAGACGTAGGACGCCTGGTGGTGACGCAGCAAGACCGGCTGCTGCGCTTCGGCGCGGCTGGTTTTCGCTCTGTGCGAACAATTTGCAACGGAAGTGGTGCTCGTCAACACTGCAGGTGTTGAGTCTTCTGGCGAGGAAGATTTAGTAGAAGACGTGCTGGAAATTCTCAACATTTTCAAGATCCCGCCTGTACGCCTGCCTTGGAACGCAAAAACAAGCAGCTGGTAGACAGCCTTCCAGCCGCCGCAGAAGAAGTCGCTCGCCGCTAATACCAATTTGGTATTTTAGATTTTGGATTTTGGATTTAATCACAAGAAACCGGGTTTCAAGTGGTGGTTCAGCCGGAAAACGATCCCGCAGAAACCGGGTTTCTTCAAGAAACCCGGTTTCTGTACCGTGGTCTGGCCACTCGCTTTCTTAACAATTACTTTACAAACCTGATCTCAGCAACTAGGGAAACATAAATAAACAGAAAATCAAACATATCTCCTAAGTAGCGTTCCCCAGGGGAACGCACCCCCACGGTTCTCAAACAAATAAATCTATCGGCAAATGACCGTACATTTCATTAATTCCCCCTTCTCGTGAGGACTGGCAGGAAACCAGCACTCCGCGATAAGTTCCCGCATAGGAATCCATATAGCACAATCCCGTTTTGGGGTTAAATTTTATGTAAACCGCACCTTCGACCTTAGCAATGTCGAGGGGCGCTTCCAAGGCCAAACCTGCTGCATAAGTTTTGAGCGCCAACAGCCCCTGCTCGGCTGTATCAGAGCAAATCCCCAATATCTGGTAATCAGAAAGGCCAGTTACTAAAAGTAGCGCTTCCCGGAGCGCCGCTTTTTCCTCTGGCGAATCGGCGGATTTAGTATCCGTGCAGCTGAACAGCTTAAGAATGTTTTGCGCCTCTTCAACGGTGAGATGGGTCTGGTTTTGAGTGGACATGGATTCTGACCTGCTTGAACTGACAGTAGTGAGGTGCGCTTTCCGGCACCCTACTATTTTCCAGCTTGTGGGGCCCTTTAGCGCTGCTCTCAAGTCGGGTTAATTGCCCATCATTAATTTCTCTCCCGATACCCAGACGCGATAAATCGCGTCTGGACAACAGGCAGCCGCTCTCCAGACGGGATAAATCGCGTCTGGACAACAGGCAGCCGCTCTCCAGACGCGATAAATCGCGTCTCTACAAGAGGCGGACGAGCTCCAGACGCGAT
>CAZJNL010000596.1:0-2611 GCA_964546515.1 uncultured Oscillatoria sp. | reverse complement strand
AGGCGGACGAGCTCCAGACGCGATAAATCGCGTCTCTACAAGAGGCGGACGAGCTTACCTTGTCCCCACTGCCGGCACCCCCAAGAGCGCAAAACCCCTTAAACTTTTTTTTGACGCTCGCTTCTATACCCGTTTGTGCCCATGACTGTATATCTGTGCTGCTGTTTGCTGTCGGTGGATTGCTGCCTGGAGGATTTATGATCGGGATCAGACTGTCACAAGCTATCCAAGTCCCAGTAATTCTCCAGCGCAGGCATTGTGTCCAGACTCGCTATAAATTGCTCGGCTTTGTCAAAAGCTACGTTGAAAGCCTGCTCGAGCAGTCCTTGCATAACGCCGTGTCGCTCCACCGGCAACCTTCTGGACAGCCCCACCCACCTTCCACCCGCCTTTGGGACGTAGAGGTGAAAATCGGCACTCAGCCAAGTGCGCGGCTATTGCCAGAAAAAGATATAATAGAAGTTTTCGACCTGCCATCCGTGGGCGGCAAGTTACTGATTTTAGGCGCATCTGGCTCCGGCAAAACCACAACCCTGCTAGAACTCGCCTGGAAATTGGTGGCTCGCGCCTTCGCGGACCCGCGCTCTCCGGTGCCGGTACTCTTCAACCTCTGCTCCTGGGACAGCCGGCTCGCCCTTGCCGACTGGCTCGTCACTCAACTCCAGTCCAAGTACGGGCTCGCCCCCGACACTGCCAAAAAGTGGCTGGAAAGCGGCGAACTTGTCCCCCTGCTCGACGGGCTAGACGAACTGCGCTCAGAGCGGCAAAAACCCAGCGTGCTGGCCATCAATCAGTTTCTGCAACAGGTTCAGCCGAAACATCTGGTCGTTTGCACCGGCATGTCGGAATACGCCAGCGCCAAAACCCTGATGCAGCTTCCCGCAGCGATTTACTTGCTACCCCTGACAGAACCCCAGATCCAGGACTATCTCTCCCGATCGGGACTGCAATACCTGTGGCCCAGCTTGCAACAAGACCCGAATCTGCTGAACTGGGCTAAAACACCGCTGTTTCTCAACATTCTCACACTGGCGGCTGAAGAAATCTCCCTTCCAGAGTGGCAGCAGCGCCTCTCTCCTGAATCGCGCCAGCGGTATTTGCTTGATGCCTTTATTCAAAAGCAGCTGAAACAGCTTCCCCCCCAACAGAGCCGGCGCTGGCTCAGCTGGCTGGCCAAACGCCTCAAACGAGACTCCGCCGATGAGTTTTTCATTGAAAACATGCAGCCGGTTTGGCTGTCAAATCCGGAACGGAGGTGGCTTTATCGCCTGGGAGTTGGGCTGATTCTCAGCTTGACTGGCGGGCTGAGTTGCGGGCTGAGTTTCGGGCTAAATTTTGGGCTAATTGGCGGTTTGATATTTGCGCTGGGGGGGCTGAGTTTCAAAATAGTGCCGGTTAAACCGCTGAATTGGTCGCGAGAAAAAGCAGTCAGTGGGGCGATTGTCGGTCTGAGTTTGGGGCTGCTGGCTGGGCTATTCGGGAGCGTGTTTTTGGCAATTGCCGGCGAACTGGCTGATGGCTTCTTCGGGCTGCTGAGAGCCTCCCTCGGCGGGCTGATTGGCGGGCTTATTTTTGCGATTTTTCAGGCAGTCAGTGACGCGGAAATCGAACCAAAAACCGCTCCCAACCAAGGAATCTGGCAGTCCGCCGGCAGTGCGGGAATTTTTACCCTCACTGGCGGACTGATTTTTGGACTGATTGGCTGGCTAATTAGCGGTCGTCCCGGACTGAGTGGGATAGGTTTTGGGTTGCTGGCTGGGCTGGTGATGGGCGGCATCCCTTGCCTGCAGCATTTGACGCTTCGCCTCATACTCTGGCGGGATGGCGATCTTCCCTGGAACTTTGCCGGTTTCCTCAACTGCGCCGCACAGCAACTGCTGCTGCAAAAAATTGGCGGGCGCTACCGGTTTGCCCACCAGTTGCTGCGCGACCATTTTGCCGCGCCGCCACTCGCTGAGATGGTGCTGCGGAAATCTTCTGAATTGGCTGGCACTATTGCCAGCCATTCCGACAGCGTTCAGGCGGTTGCTGTCAGCCCTCAAGGCAATTTAGCTGTCACGGGTTCTGACGACAAGACTGTGAAAATCTGGCAAGTGGTCACTAACCTTGACGGGGGGCGCGGTTTGCAGCCGGTACGCACCCTTTCTGGCCATTCAGGCTACGTTCGCACGGTTGCTGTCAGTCCGGACGGTCAACTTGTGGCCAGTGGCAGTAATGACAAAACTGTCAAAATCTGGTATCTTGGCGCAGGCAAGTCTGAGCTGCCGCAAGGGACACTCCTGCACACTCTCGCCGGCCATTCTAACTGGGTGCGTGCGGTGGCTTTCAGTCCGGACGGTCAATTTCTGGCCAGTTGCGGGGACGACACGGCGATCAATATATGGTATCTGCGCACCGGCCAGTTGCTTGACAGCTTTTCTGGCCATCCAGACTACGTTCGCTGTCTCGCTTTCAGTCCCGATGGCACAATTCTGGCCACCGGCAGTGACGACAAGACGATTAAAATCTGGCACCTCAGCAGCGACGGGCGAGTTCACAGAGAGCCGGCGCTCACCCTTGAGGGGCATTCTGGCTACGTTCGCTCCCTTGCTATCAGCGCAAATGGCCAGCA
>CAZJNL010000595.1:0-4140 GCA_964546515.1 uncultured Oscillatoria sp. | reverse complement strand
AAAAACCGCGATTATTTTGAGAGTCTCGTTTTTATTTTTAGCCTTTTTCCTGCGGGATTCGTTTGATCCGCCGCTATTTAAAATCGCCAGGAAACTGGCTAATGGTCAAGCCCCTCACGTATTCGCCAACAGCATCTTGGAAATCGCGGCTATACACTAGGAACGAGAAAATGGTGCTAGAATAAACGAGAGGCTCTGCCTCTCAAAACGCATTCCCAGGCAGCAGCCCTGGAACGAGAAACGGGATGCTTCCGGGAGCGAGAAACGCTCAAACCCTGACGGGGGCTTCTGGATCGAGTTCGGGTGGCAGGTCTGGAAGAGTTTAGCCGGCTGACGGTTCGGGGTCGGGTTCTGCAGCCGGTTCTGGGTTTGGCCGGCTGCGGGTTTCTGCATCTGGTTCTGGCGCTGTGGCGGATTCTGGCGAGAACTCTGGGTTTTGCTGTACAGGAACCTGAAATTGGGTCACAGTTTTTGCTAGAACGGAGCTTGCCGATCTGCGTGAAAAGCTATCCTTTTAATAAGGCAAATTAGCCAAAAATTTCATCTATCTTAAGGGGTGAATCTGGCCATCAACATTTCGGCAGAAGCCGTAGGGTGCGTTCCGGTTTTCGCACCTTCTCTACATCTAAGCTCAGGAACGCGGAACGCACCCTACATCTGCATTGCCTTGGCGTCCCTTCACGGGGGCGGTTCATTATTAAAAAGTAGGGTGCGTTCCATTGTTCACACGCTCTCTACTTCCAAGCTCACCAAGGCGGAACGCACCCCGCACCGCAGCAGCAGGAACCCACCCCACATCTCCGAAAAAACACAGGCACCCCTGGGAACGCCCTGGTGGGAACGCAATCAGCTTAAGCATATCTGCTCAATTGCCACCGGCACTCAGCCATCCCAGAGCGAAGCCGCCGGTGTCTCCCTGTCGCGTTGGGAGCGACAAACTGTATAGTGGGCTGGTAGCATATTGCTCAATAGAGCCAACCGTGTCCCCGGCGAAGCGTAAAGACGACTGATGAGCAAAACCACTTCCGTGCTCGAAGACTTGCTGCAAGCCCTACCCCACCTGCGACCCCAAATTTATTTCAAATCTTCCTTGACGGCTCTCTCCCACGCAATGGAAGATCAAGTTCTGGCGGGGTCAGATACGCCAATGCTGATTGCCAACTTTCAGCGAGAGCGCTTCTACCGGCAGGAGGCGCACCGCTACCGGCGGATTGCCGAGCGGACGAATCAGCTTTACGTCCTCGCCGCACCGGAGACGGATTTCAAACACTCGTCCGAACTCTACGAGACGGTGGCGTTTGACCCCGACGACCGGCTGAGTCAAGAGTGGCATTTGGTGGCGATCGCTCGCTCATACGCAACTTGTCTGATTTGTCAAGATCGTTCAGCGCCCGCCAGCGGCAGGGGGAGCGCCGGCGGGCAGAGGCTGGACTTGCTGGCAATGGATCAAGCCCGCCGGTTTGAGGGAATTTGGACGTTTGACCGGCAGGTGAGCTGCTTTGCTGCGGAGCTGTTGCTGAATCGGATTCTCAGCTACCGTCCCGAGCTGGCTGATAAAATCGAAAGTGCCCGCTCGCAGTTCCTAATAGAAATGCCGCCCGGATTCCGCTGCGCCGATCCGGAACCCTTCGCCCAGCGCTTGGTAACTTACCTGCAAGTCGGACAGCACAAATTGCTCAAAACTTACCGCTCGCTAGCCGCCCAAGAGCGCAAAGAGCGCTTAGTGAATTCCATCACCGCCGCCATTCGGCAATCCCTCAATCCTGCCGAAATTTTCCAAGTGGCGGTGCGAGAGCTGGGACAGACCCTAGGGGCGTGTCGGTGCTTGATTTACCGCTGCAAAGCTACGGACGAAACCGCCACCATTGGGCACGAGTTTTTGGGCAGCTCTGTCAGCTCCCTGGCAGGCCAAAATTGGCCCCTGCAAAACAATCCCCTGTTTCAAGAAGTAGTGCGGCGCAGGGAGGGAGTTTGGGTGGAGGACGCCCAAACAGACTCCCGCCTTGCCGGCACCGGCACGCGGGCGCTGGCGCAAAAGTGGGATATTGCCTCTTGGCTGATGGTGCCGGTGCTGTATCAAAACCAGCTGGTGGGGATGGTGGAGCTGCACTACTGCGGCGGGTGCCCTCACCAGTGGGATAAAGAAGAGCTGACGCTGGTGGATGCGATCGCCACCCAAGTCGGCGTCGCCATCATTCAAGCCGAAGCCTACGCCAACCTGCAAGAGCTCAACGAGCAGCTGGAAGCCCTCGACCGCACCCGCAGCAACCTGATTGCGATCACCGGTCACGAACTGCGCACGCCCCTGTCCACGATTCAAATTTGCCTGGAAAGTCTTTCCAGCGAGCCTGACATGGCTCCAGAATTGCGCCAAGCCATGCTCAACTCGGCTCTGGCAGACGCCGACCGGCTGCGGAAACTGGTGCAGGACTTCCTCACCCTCTCCCGCTTGGAAAGCGGGCGGGTGGACTGGAATCTGGAACCGCTCCAGCTGCAAGAGTGTGTGGATTTGGCCCTCAGCAGCGTTCGCGCCCGCCGGTCGAATGATGCCGCGCCGATCCAGATTGCCGCCCAAGTGCCGGAAGACTTGCCTCTGGTGCAGGCAGACGGGGAGTGGCTGGTGGAGGTGCTGGCCAAACTGCTGGACAATGCTTGCAAGTTTACCCAGCCACCGGGACTGGTGACTGTCCAGGCGAAGCGCACCGGCTCGCAGGTGGAGGTGCTTGTGGCCGATACCGGGCGCGGCATTACCCCAGAGCGCCTCGATGTCGTCTTTGACCGTTTCTATCAAGAAGAAGGTGCCCTGCGCCGCACTCAAGGCGGCACCGGCTTGGGGCTGGCGATTTGCCGGCAAATTGTCAATAGCTGGGGGGGCAAGATTTGGGCCACCTCTGCGGGCAAAGATCAGGGCAGTCAGTTTCACTTCACTGTGCCGGTTGTTGAGGTTGAAGGAGAAACTGGCCCGCCATCTCCGCCGCGTGGGGGTGGCCACCGGGGCAGTGGCGGTGCGGGCCGCCGGCGGGCCACTCTCCGGTAGTGTGGGTTAGAAGTCTAGGGCCAATCCTAATAATGAACCGCTCCTGCCAAGAACGCCAAGGAGGAAGAGGAAAAAGGAAGTTGCACAGGAAAATTTATAGGGTGAATTGACCGGATATGATATAGGAGGCGTGCGGCGGGAGCTTTTGTGGGGTGTCACTTTTCATGGAGAGCGCCACCAGTGTCCGCAGGCGGGGCGGGGGCAGGGGGGGTGGGGTTCTTTTTAGCCACAGGGAGGAAAATTTTGTCGAAAGCTTGCCGAAAGCTAAGAACTGTTACAGTTCTTGACAAACAGTTCAGATAGGGGGGTCGGAATGATACGATGCCTTAAAAATTGCTTTACACGCGCGAGAGGTATTCATGACAGAACCCTTGACTGGACAAACCCCGATTTTTGGGGGCAGCACCGGCGGTTTGCTCACCAAAGCCGAGGTTGAAGAAAAATACGCTATCACCTGGACTAGCTCCAAGGAACAGGTGTTTGAAATGCCCACCGGCGGGGCGGCCATCATGCGCCAAGGCCAAAACTTGCTTTACTTGGCCCGCAAGGAACAGTGTCTGGCTTTGGGCGCTCAACTGCGGACAAAGTTCAAGCCCAAAATTGAGGACTACAAAATTTACCGGATTTATGCTAATGGCGAAATCCAGTACCTGCACCCCAACGATGGCGTCTTCCCCGAAAAGGTGAACGAAGGCCGTGCCGCTGTGGGCAAGAAAGACCGCAATATCGGCAGCAACCCGCAACCGGCAACCCTGAAGTTCAGCGGTCAGCGCCCTTACGACGTCTAGCGCCAGCTGCGGTCAGCAGGATCGTTTAATCTAGAGACGCGACATGTCGCGTCTCTACACTTGGGGAGACGCGACATCTGGCGTATGTAAACTCGCGACCTCTGAGGCAAGCGCCGGTCGCCCCTGTGGATTTGAGAAGTTAAAGTTTAGATTAAAAATCGGTAAAAATACGCAAAAAGCTATAAAATAAAAGGGATTCAGGTTGAGATCGGCCCGTGTTTTAAAACAGGAATCAACCGGATGAAAGAGAGAGATAGATGATTTTTCCTGATTTTTGTTTTCCAAATAAAATCATAAATGCAGGATCAGATGTAC
>CAZJNL010000594.1:0-4155 GCA_964546515.1 uncultured Oscillatoria sp. | reverse complement strand
GGCGATGAATCTAGATATATTTAGATAGCAAGACTCTCTCTCTCTCTCTCTCTCTACCTACCTACCTACTGTTTGTGGGCTTCGGCGTCATTAGTGAATTACTCGACGATCTCCGCAGCCAACGAGTGGCAGCCTGGCAGCCTGGCAGGCAACGGAAAAACGGGCCAATGTTGGGAACCCGTCCGAGGCCATAAAGACGGGAGAGTGATCGGACGTCATTGGTACGAGTACCAATGTCGACAAGCCTATGTCTATGGCGTCTATGGCGTCTATGGCGGTTCACTACCATCTGGTAGATTGGCGTGCAGTGATATCCATACGCAACTCAAGTTTCCTAACGAGTAACAAGTCCGGCAAGGTCGGCAATTACGCTTTCCAACCCCGCGACAACTCGCGCCATGCGATCGTAATCTACTTTGTCGGGAGTGTCTTTTGTAGTGTGGTAGTGGGGGTAGCGGAATGGAGCGGTGTCTGTTACCATCAGCGCTGGATAGCCTGACTGCCAAAATGACCAGTGATCTGACCATCCAACGCCAGGGACAATTCCCGGAAGGGCGGCTCCTTCGCTGGGGAATTTGGCGTGGTTGCGGAAGGAAGCAATGCTTTACCGCACGATTTTTCCGGATGATATGTTGCCGATAAAGGCGATAAAATTTCCTTGCAAGGGATAGATCGTGCCGAGGGTAAAGGGGTATTTCTGGCTGCCGATTTCGTCAGAATAATACCCCATTGTTTCCAGGCTGAGCATGGCTGCGATTTTCTCGTTGCGCTGTTTGCAGCGTTTGGCATAAACCAGGCTCCCCATATCAGGTGTCCAGAAAAAGGGCGGCTCTTCGTTGACGAATTCAACAAATCGCAGGGTTCGCTCGGTTTTTTTGCCGGCAAACGCTCTGGCTAGCTCTAGCACTGCTGCTGAGCCGGTGCCGTTATCGTTGGCTCCGGAACTGCCATACACTGAGTCGTAATGTCCGCCGATAATGATGATGTCGTCTGCTTTGTCTGCACCGGCAATCTCCACTTCCAGGTTGTCGTAGTTTTTGCGGTCTATTTCGTACCGCTGTCGCTGGACTTTGTAGCCGGCTGATGTAAACGAGGATTCCAGAAAATCAGCTGAGGCTGTTAGTTTTTTGTACAGGGTGTAGTTGCGCTCTCCAATGGTGCCGGCTAGCTGTTCGACATCGCGCCGCAGTGCGTCGCGCAGCGCAACTTGCGGCGCTGTCAGATCGGGAAGAGTGCCGGTGTAGCTTTTCCCGGGCATTTGGATCATGGCAAACCACCCCCAAGTCATCAGAACACTTAGGATTATACCGAGTGCGGCGAGCCGGTGCAAGGCGCTTCGGCTGAGCAGCTGCATGCCTAACCAAGTTTTCTTTTTCATTTGTTTGGTTCTCCTCAAATCTCGCACCAGTAACGAGACGCATGAGGACTTCACGATCGTCAGCCGGGGAAGTCTGTTTTTGTCTGGCGATTCGCTGCGCTCTCTCCTCTGGCCGCTCACCTATTTCTTGCTAGTTGTTATTGCGGTTAGCTCCCATCTAAAATTATCGCACAGATTTGTTAAATATTTAGCAATTTCCTAAATCTACCGAAAGAAGGATTTAACAAGCGGCGCTCTAAGTTTATGCTAGAGAAGGGGATATTCTCAGGAAGGTTGAGTTAATTTCTCAACTTGGGGTCCCCGGCCTTACTTTGACTGAAAGTGCGGCAATTAGGATTAGATATAGCGCGTCTAATTGATTTGTACCAACCCCGGAGGGGTAGGGGCAGTGCCACCCACGGAGACTGCCCTTACCCCGTGCTGTAGGGGCAACCACAGCGCGATTGCCCGTACAGTAATTTTACAAATCATTTAGAATTTAGAACCCCTAGAAAAGCCAAGTTTATTAGAGAGCGGAGGTGTAAAATGCGTCGAGTAATTATAGCCACTTTGACTGTATTAGCTACAGTCTTGTTTGCCAGTGCGGGGAAAGCAGCGAATCCCGCTCACATCAGACAGCTGATGAGAACGGGTTCCTGCTCGGGCTGCGACCTGACTTTCGTCAACCTGCGAGGGATGAACTTGCGGTATGCTAACCTGCAATTTGCTGACTTGCAAGGTTCAGATTTGCGAGGTGCGGATCTGAGAGGCGCTAACTTGAAAGGTGCGCTGATTTCATTCCAGTCTTTTGACAATACAAGTCTGGTTTCCAACCTGGAGGGGGCTAACTTGAGGGGCGCTAATCTGGAAAATGCTAGGCTGATAGGAGCTAACCTGAAGAATGCCAACCTGCGGAATGCTAACCTGCGGAATGCTCATCTGAGCGCTAAGCTTGCAAATGCGGATCTCAGGGGTGCGGTGCTGTCTGGGGCTAGGTTGAATGGGGCTAATTTGCAAGGTGCCGATTTGCGTTACGCTCGCCTAAATGCTTGTATTGGACCTGACCCATCATACCGGCTGCTAGGGGCGGATTTGAGGGCTGCCAATTTGAGGAACGCCACTCTGGCAAATGCAGACATCAGCGGTGCGGATATGAGCAATCTTGCAAGCGCGGAAAACCTGGATTTGAGGGGGGCAATTACCATTGCTACCACACCCGACCTTTCCACACTGCAAGCGCAAGGTGCTATCATAGGGAATAATTCTCCTGTCGGTGTGGGCGGAGAACTCCCTTCTTGCACTCCTTGATCGAAAAGTAATAGTGGCAAGGTTCGACTCTTCCCTGTCATGCTTAAAAAGCTTGTTCTCACCCGCATCTTGATTGCAACCGCAGAGCAACGCAGATTAACGCAGCCGAGCGGAATTTATCTGCGTTCATCTGCGTGCATCTGCGGTTTAAATTCCCAGAAACCGCCCGTAAATGAGGGGGAGGATTAGGTTTTGTCAAACCGGCTCGGCGAGCGATAAAATGGCTTTTTGACGACAGTTGCTGGGTAAGTTTTGCCCCGGATTTCGATTTCTAACTGCTGGCCGGTTTTTGCTAGGTGGGTGGGAACGTAAGCGAGGGCGATGGGATAGCCCAAGGTGGGTGAGGGTGCGCCGCTGGTGACTTCTCCCACCGGCATACCGGCATGTATCACAGGATACCCGTGGCGGGCGATGTGTCGCCCTTGCATTTGCAGTCCGACGAGTCGCCGCCGCACTCCTTCGAGTTTCTGCTTTTCTAGAACTGAGCGCCCAATAAAGTCGCCTTTGCTGTTGAGGTGGACAACCCAGCCCAGACCGGCTTCTAGGGGGGTGGTGGTGTCGGTGATATCTTGTCCGTAGAGTGCCATTGCGGCTTCCAGGCGCAGGGTGTCGCGACATCCCAAACCGCAGGGGGTGACACCGGCATCCAGGAGGGAACGCCACAGTTTGACTCCCACCGGCGGATCGAGCATGACTTCAAATCCGTCTTCGCCGGTGTAGCCGGTTCTCGCCAGGAAAGCCATTTCGCCGAACACCGGCGCATCTTTATGTCCAAAAGCCTTGACTGAAGTCAAATCTGCTTCAACGAAGCGTTGGAGGTAGCTGGCGGCTTGCGGACCCTGAACGGCGATCAGGACTTTTTCTTTGGAGAGATCCTGGAATTGAACGCCGGTGGATTCGAGATGTGCCATGATCCACGCTTTGTCCCTGACTCTGGTGGCGGCGTTGACAATAATTGTGCCGCGCTGGGTGCCGGTGCTGTCAGTGCCCTGATAGTAGAAGATGATGTCGTCTAAGATGCCGGCAGAGGCGTTGAGGAGGAGGGTGTACTGGGCTTCGCCCGGTTGCAGCCGGTTCAGATCCGAGGGGACGAGGGGTTGAAGGCGGGAGATTAAGTCTTTTCCCTGGAGGGCGAATTTGCCCATGTGGGAGATGTCGAACATGCCGGCATTTGTGCGCACTGCTTGGTGTTCGAGGAGGGTGCCGGTGTAGTGCACCGGCATTTCCCAACCGGAGAATTCCGTCATTTTGGCGTTGAGTTCTGCGGAAAGCTCGAACAGGGGAGTTCGGGCGAGTGCCGGTGGCGGGTACGGTTCTTTTGCTTCGCTGGGTTGTGTTGATTGGGCCACGAATGGTTCTCTGTCGGGGGTGAACAGCTTCTATCTTAAGACTTGTATTTATAGCAGGGTGCGCCGGCTAGGCGTAGGACAGGCGGGACGCCTGTCCCCCTCAAAGACGTAGGACAGGCGGGACGCCTGTCCGTAGGTAGG
>CAZJNL010000593.1:0-4155 GCA_964546515.1 uncultured Oscillatoria sp. | reverse complement strand
TTGAGCTGTCTGTTGACGTGCTGGTGGTTGTGTCCACCGGCACCACAGTTGAGCTCTGTGCCGGTGTCACCGACGGCAGTTCTAGCGGCGGGTTTGAGGTGTCTGTTGGCGTCACCGACGTTGTGTTGGAGGACGCGGTTGAGGTGTCTGTTGGCGTCACCGACGTTGTGGGAGCCGCCACAGTTGAGCTTGAAGCCAGACCTAACTCTTGGGCCAAGTCTGGGAACTGCACCATCAAGTCATTGATAGTGTAAGTCGCACTAAAGCTGCGCCCTTCTTTGAACCCAAAAGTTAACAGATGCTCAAACAGATCTTTGCTGCTGAGGCCGGCCAAATCGCTATTGCTCTGCTGATAGAAGTTCAGGTCGATAAACGGAGAGAACTTGCGCCCCTCACCAATGCCATAAGTTTGCCAATGCTCGACCAGTTGCTCTGGCGTAAGGGAAGCCAAATCGGGGTTGCTCTGCTGATAGAACTTCAGGTCTAGCAGCGGCGAGAAGTTGCGCATCTCACCCACTCCGAAGTTTTGCAGGTGATCCCATAATTGTCTCTTGCTGGTCAGCCCGGCTGCTTTTAGGTCGGGATTGCTAGACGCATAGAAGTCCAGATTAACCGGCAAGCGCGAACATTGACGCCCCTCTTCTAACCCATATTGCTCAAAGTGGGCGCGTAACTGTTCCTCCGTCGTCAGACCGGCGGCTTTTAAGTCTGGATTAAGATCCGCATAGTAAACCGCATCAAACAGGTCTACTGACATGGTTTCACTCCTTAACTACTTGTTTCTTGGGGAATATCTCTTGATTACTCGCCACTCTTGGCAACTCTCTGACAATGTCCCAACATTTTAACACTTTCCTCTGAAAATGCCAAATATTGCCGTCATGTCAATTTACAAAATCTGCAATCTGCAACCCGCCGGGGGATGGGAAGATGGGGGGCAGGGGGATGAGCGGGAGAAGTTGTTATCGAAAGGCACGCACGCTTATCCCCATCAAAAAAGGTCTGGATCAGAATCCGGTTTAGCTTGGCTGGAGTTGAGCGAACTCTCTCCAGATATTAGGTGATTCTGAACTTTAAAATTAGCTTGCCTTTCAGGATTGGTACATCTCAATACAATTGTCCACATCCTGCTGGGTGTCTGGGATGGTATAAATGCTTAATTCCCCGGCACAATCTCCCTGACATCTTGTAATTACCCTCTTGCCACATTGGCAAATCTGTGCTATTCTAAAGTTTTTTATTGTGGGGGGTCAGCGGTCTTGCCGAGTGCGAAGAAACCGGGTAACTTCTGCGAAACCCGGTTTCTGGACTGGTTTCTGGCCCCGGTGCTGTCTTAACAATTACTTTATAAACCCGCTCTAATGCGGCACACGGGTTGAGAGGCACGCGAAGGTTTTGATATCTGAAACTCCCTAGCTGCTGGAAGTGGTTAAAATAAATAAGGTGCGGGCTTCCCAGGCCACAGCCGGCATTTCGGCCCATCCTGACCACCACTTAGGGGTAAAAAAACAGCGTGAGTTCGGAAAGCTTAGAAATTGTCAAAACCCAGTACCAGGCGGGCAAAGCGGCCTTTGAGCGTGGCCACTACCGCCAGTCGGTTCAGCATTTAGAAAAAGCCCGGGCGCTGGTTGAGCGCAACTCCAGTTTGGGGGGAGAGGTGCTTCTTTGGCTGGTGACGGCTTACGAAGCTGCCGGTCAGGGCTCCGAAGCGATTGCCCTGTGCAACCAGCTGACGCAGCACCCCGATCTGGAAACCCGCAAGCAAGGACGCCGGTTGCTCTACATTCTGGAAGCCCCTCAATTGCGCACTCGCCCGGAATGGCTGGTTGAAATACCCGACTTGACTGCTGTGGATAAGGGTGAGGAACGGGAGGCGCAGGTCAGCAATCCGTCCTCGGTGAAGCGTTCCCCTCAGCGCCCAAAGCAACCGCAACCCGAGCTGGTGGATATCAGCCAGGTGAATACAAAAGACAACCGATTCATTTGGCTCGCCCTCGCCGTGGCGGTGGCGATCCTGGGCAGCTTGCTGTGGCTGTGATCGGCAAGCGGCTAAAGCAATCCTTCCAGCACGGCGGCGACAACGCGATGATCCTCATCCTGTCTCAGGCGGCTGAGCGCTTCCAATGCCGGTGGGGCGTCAAATTTTCTCAGCGCCAGCGCCACTCGCAGGCGAATGCGCCACGAGTCCGCACTGGCGTGGGCCAGCAGGTGCTGCAGCGCTTCCGCCTGTTTAGTCGTGCCGGCAAAGATGCCGAATGCGTCAATCGCCGCTTCCCGCACGGTCAAGTCAAGGTCGGCTATCGCGCCGGCGCACACCTCAAACAGCGCTTCCGGCTGTGGCAATTCCATGAGCGCCGCCAGAATGCTGCGGCGTACCAGCCAGTGGCTGTTCTCACGAAACGCTCGCAGCAAATGCGGGACTGCCGGTTCTCCATACAAGGACACGGAGTTAGCCGCTTCAGCCCGCACGTTATAATCGCTGTCGCTGTTCAACAGCTCGATCAGGGCGTCAAAGGCTTCAGGGGTTTGCTTTCGCCCCAGTCCCATCGCCACAAACGAGCGCACCAAAAATTCCGGGTCGCGCAGTTTGGTTTTCAGCAGGGGAACCGCCACCGGCGGGTCATAGTTCCGCAATGCGGTGAGCGCCCGCAGACGCGCTTGAGAATCAGAACTTTTTAAATCGGCTTCAATCTGGTGGATGTCCATGCTGCTATTCTGAGAGATGATACTTAATTCTTAACATAACTTTACAAAACTGTGTGCGCATCTGTCTCAGATGTCCCAAAAACGGGGAAGTCTGGACGTAGGACAGGCGTCTCGCCTGTCCCAAAAACGGGGAAGGGTGCAATAGCTGCAGGGTTAACGATAGCGCACGCTCGCATAGGGCACGGCGCATCGGGGGCAGCTTCCAATTCGATGATGCCCAATTCGATGACCCAATTCCCAATTCCCAATTCCCACCTATGCCATCAAATAGCTCCCTTAACCAACCCTTATTAGCTCAGTCCCCAGCCATTGACAGACAGCCTGTACTGGTGTCTCCCAACACTCTTGTTACCGAAGCAATTACCCGCATGAGTCAGGGGCGGGCCAGCTGTGTGCTGGTCGCGGACGGACAGCGGTTGATGGGGATTTTTACTGAGCGGGATATCGTCAAAATGAGTGCCGGTATGATGGCGCTGGAGGGGGTGGAAGTCCGTCAGGTGATGACTGGCGATCCGATCGCCATCTCAGTCTCGCAAGAGCCAGACATTTTTTCTGTTATCTCGATATTTCGCAAGCATAAAATCCGTCACCTGCCGGCGATAAATGAGTCCGGTCAAGTTATTGGTGTTATCACTCAAAGCAGTATTCGAGAAGTCCTCAAGCTCACTGACTTGTTAAAGCTAAAACCAGTCAATCAGGTGATGATCGCCAATGGAATTCACTCCTTTACAACCGATTCCATCCTGCAAATTGCGCAGAAAATGGCGGAAAACAGAATTAGCTGCGTGGGGATTGGAGAAATGAGGAACTCCGAGGAAATTTTTCCGTTAGGGATTATTACGGAACGCGACATCGTTCAGTTACGGGCAATGGAGTTGGATTTATCTTCAATCCAGGCGCAGTCGGTGATGAGCTGTCCGCTGCTGCCAATTCAAAGGGGCGATGTGGGCTGCCCATCAATTGATGGAACGCCATCGCATTCGGCGGTTGGTTGTGATAAACGAGGCGGGGATGCTGGCCTGCGTCATCACCCAAAGCAGCCTTCTGGAAGCGATAGACCCCGTAGAAATGTACGCTACCATAGACAGCGGCAGCAGGTGGACGTTCGGACAACTGAATTAAGTGAGGCTAAGGAGCGCTTGCAGGAGGAAATCGCGCTGAGAGAACGGGAACTGAGCGCTCGCCTTTTACTGGAAAAGCAACTGTTCGAGCAAAATGCTAAACTCCAACAAGCTTTAATCGCCGCTGAATCTGCATCCCTTGCCAAAAGCAGCTTTTTGGCGAATGTGGGCCACGAACTGCGCACCCCTCTCCACACCATCCTCTGCTTCGCTCAGCTGGTGAGCAGAAGCCAAACGCTGACACCGGAAAACCAAGAATATCTCGGCATCATTCAGCGCAGTGGGGAGCCGTTGCTGACCCGGATTGAAAATCTGCTAGAACTGTCAA
>CAZJNL010000592.1:0-4156 GCA_964546515.1 uncultured Oscillatoria sp. | reverse complement strand
CGATTCTGAATTTTGTGGTGGCGGAGGATTTGATAGAGTTGCCAGATGGGGTGACGGTTGCTGATAGCGTCACGGGGGCTAATGGTGAAATTCAAATTACCTTGAGTTCTGGGGCGGAGTTGACAGTCTTTTCTGACGCGCCTCTGACGGAGGACAATTTCTTGGTGACGCCGGCACCCACGCCCACACCCACACCAGAGCCAACACCCACGCCCACACCAGAGCCGGCACCAACTCCGGCACCCACACCGGCACCCACTTCCCCGACTGCGGGTAGCGACTCGATTGCCGGTGGGAGTGTGGATGAGACTCTCAGCGGTTTGGGAGGGAATGATTCAATTTCCGGAGGTGCGGGCAGTGACATCCTGGATGGGGGTGCGGGGGATGACACCTTGGATGGGGGTGCCGGTGCTGACACTTTGAGTGTTGGAGTTGGTTCCGATACGATTCTGAATTTTGTGGTGGCGGAGGATTTGATAGAGTTGCCAGATGGGGTGACTGTTACTGATAGCCTCACGGGGGCGAATGGTGAAATTCAAATCACCTTAAGTTCTGGGGAGGAATTGACAGTCTTTTCTGACGCGCCTCTGACGGAGGACAATTTCCTGGTGACGCCGGCACCGGCACCCACACCGGAACCGGCACCAACGCCGGCACCAGAGCCAACACCCACGCCCACGCCAGAACCGGGAACATTGGAATTTAGCGACGCTGAGTTCAGCGTCAACGAGGATGGCACGCCAGTCAGCGCCGTGACAGTAACGCGCACAAATGGCAGTGATGGAGCAGTCAGTGCCGAGCTAACCCTGACTGATGGCACCGCAACTGCGCCAGCGGATTACGGCAGCGATCCTATAGAGGTTAGCTTTGGCGATGGGGAAACCTCGAAAACGGTGACAGTGCCGATCGTTGACGATACCTTGGATGAAAGTGACGAAACCATTAGTTTGTCCTTGGGCAATCCAACAGGCGGCGCGACTATTGGAACACCGAATACGGCAACTCTTACAGTGGTGGATGATGATGAGCCCACGCCAGAACCGGGGACATTGGCCTTTAGCGATGCTGAGTTCAGCGTCAACGAGGATGGCACGCCAGTCAGCGCCGTGACGGTAACGCGCACAAATGGCAGTGATGGAGCAGTCAGTGCCACACTAACCCTGACTAATGGCACCGCAACTGCGCCAGCGGATTACGGCAATACTCCTATAGAGGTCAGCTTTGGCGATGGAGAAACCTCGAAAA
This sequence comes from uncultured Oscillatoria sp., assembly GCA_964546515.1. Taxonomy (GTDB): domain Bacteria; phylum Cyanobacteriota; class Cyanobacteriia; order Cyanobacteriales; family Oscillatoriaceae; genus Oscillatoria. Next base: position 2,911 of record CAZJNL010000592.1, on the reverse strand, counting down.
CGGTGACAGTGCCTATCGTTGATGATACCTTGGATGAAAGTGACGAAACCATTCGTTTGTCCTTGGGCAATCCAACAGGCGGCGCGACTGTTGGAACACCGAATACGGCCACTCTTACAGTGGTGGATGATGATTTGGCCTATTCCGGGACATTTGCGTTCAGTGCGCCTGAATTCCGAGTCAATGAGGGAATTGAACTGAGCGACCCATCGGATACGCCGGTAGAACATAACGTGACGGTTATTCGCACCGGCAGCAGTGCGGGAGAAGTGACCCTCACTCTCACACCCACTGATGGCACAGCAACAGCTCCCAGCGATTACGACAATACGCCGATAGAAGTCAAATTTGCCGATGGCGAAACTGAGAAAACCGTAGAAATTCCCATTGTCACAGATGGCATATTGGAAGATGATGAGACGGTAAACCTGACCATCAGCGACCCTACAGAAGGCGCAATAATTGGGACACAAGCACAAGCTGTTTTGACGATTAGCGCTTGCGCAGAGGGCGATGAAAACAATAATCTGTTCGCTGCGCCCTTAGTTAACATACCTATCTGCCTGAATGGGATGGCCGGTGACGATTCTCTAGAAGCGGGTAGCGGCAATGATGTTCTGAAAGGAGAAGATGGCAATGACTGGCTTGAGGGCTTTCATGGCGACGATAGTGTGTTCGGGGGAAATGGTGATGATGTTCTGTTCGGGTTTCGATATTTCGATCTCCCTCTTGCTGGAGGCGGAGAGGTTGACACCCTAACCGGTGGGCCAGGAGCAGACAGATTTGTTCTGGGATATCAAGACATTGGCGGAACTTATGTTCCTTATTCCTCAGCAGGAGATGTGACAGAAGACAGTCAGGATTACGCCCTTATTACTGACTTCAACCCTAAGGAGGGGGATTTGATCCAGATTGTCGGGCCAGATAAGGGATTGCTAAGTGCTGCCACTCACTTGACTGCCTCACCTGCTGGTTTCCCAGAAGGTACTGCGATATACGCTCAAGACCCAGGGGAGCTTATTTTGGGTTATCCAGAGGGTTTGATAGCGATTATTGAAGGAGTTTCTTACGGGGATGTTACTCTTTCCCCACCAGGCATTTTCTCAAGCAGTCCGCCGCCCCCGGCTCCTGAGGGCTTTACTTACGATTTAGCGGCGTCCATCAATCCGCAATGGACAATTTTCTCTTAGTCGCTAAACCAATCTAAAATTCAAGCGCTCGCGCCCTTGATGCCCACCGGCTGCCGGCTGCCGGCAGCCGACTTTCTTCCGGGGCGCGAGCGCACTTTTTTCAGGACTCTCCAACCGGCTCGCAGCCACAATCCTAACCCAACTCTATCACGCATGTTGTGCGCTCAGGCTGCCGCACTTGTGCTATCCTATTAGTACCCTCACCCACAGAGATGAGGGTGCACTCACATTGACAACTCTATGTTTCAGGTGTGAGATTTCGTGTCCCTGGCATTTAGCCTGCGGATTAGTTTGATGTTTTTAGGGTGAGGGAGATGTAATTATGGCAGTCAATATATACTCAAACCTTCCGGGAGACGGTCTGGAATCGGAAGAAGTAAAACTTTACAATTTAATCAATGAGTATCGCGCTCAAAATGGGCTGCCAGCGATACCCGCTTCCAAAGCGCTCACCACCGTCGGCAACCGCCACGTGCAAGATGTGGCAGAAAACCTTGATTACGTTAATTCGCCCCAGCGCGACTCTATCAACCCACATTCCTGGAGTGACGCTACTTATGACTCTAACAATCAAAGCACTTGGCCTAATATGTGGCAGGCTCCCCAACGGTTAAACACCGGCTATCCGGGGAACGGTTACGAGAATTTTGCGTGGACAACGGCCAGTTCAATATCAGCAGAAGAAGCTCTTGAAATTTGGAAAAACAGCCCCGCCCACAACCAAGTCATCCTGAATCAAGGGATTTGGCAAAACCGGCAGTGGAACGCTTTAGGTGTCGGCATTTATAAAGGATATGCAGCTTTGTGGTTCGGCGAAGAAACTGACCCCACCGGCACTCCCGCCACCAGCAGCACAACGGTAGATCCCGATATTATCATCGGTACAGAGGGGAATGAAACACTCACCGGCAGCACGGGAACTGATACAATAATAGCGCTGGGAGGCAATGACACCGTAATCGGCGCAGCAGGCGCTGATGTTCTCAGTGGAAATGCCGGCAGTGATTACGTCACCGGCGATGACGGCGAGGACATTGTTGTGGGCGGTCAAGGAGATGATATCGTTTTCGGAGGTGCCGGCAATGATTTAATGGTCAACGGCAATAAAGGCAGCGACCAAGTGTTCGGCGGCGAGGGGAACGATACGGTCAATGGCGGCAGAGAAAATGACTCTCTTTTCGGAGAAGCCGGCGATGATTGGCTCTCCGGAGATTTGGGTGCAGACACCCTGCTCGGAGGTGCCGGCAGTGATGTGTATTTTGTCGGAGGCGACGCTACCGATATTTGCTACTACGACGATACAGAAGACTTTATTGGCTTAGCCGGCGGTTTATCTTTCGAGCAGCTCAGCTTCTCTCAAGGCGCGGTTGGGGTAGAGATTCTCAATCTTACCACAAATTTAGTCCTGGCTGTACTTCCCGGAGTGGATGTTTCCCTACTCGATGCCGGGGATTTTATCTCGATTTAAATTGATTCGGGTTCTCTCCCGCTTCTGGGCTTATCCTCAACGGGGATGCCGGTGACGGTACACTTCCAGGAACTCGCGGGATGATATAGCGGTTCTAAATGATTTGTGAAATCTGTGAGCGGCCAGAAACCCGGTTTCTTTGAGAAACCGGGTTTCTACCTTTTCACAACTCGAATAGAAACGCTATATAGCACTTGCCACATTGGTTAGGACATTAGACATTGAGGTCGGAGGGAACGCCTGCCCTACGGAT
>CAZJNL010000591.1:0-4158 GCA_964546515.1 uncultured Oscillatoria sp. | reverse complement strand
CCCCCCCGTGGCCGCCCCCCCGTGGCCGCCCCCCCGTGGCCGCCCCCCCGTGGCCATTCCCACGCCCGAGCCCAGGGCACAGCGAGTAAAAATTCCTATCCCCCAACCGGCGCGAGAGTCAATCCGAGAAGCCGAATTGAAACATTAAAGATTGTGAAAAGCAGATGCCATGCAAGGGGGGTGATAAGAGATAACAGAAAAAAATCCCTTCTAGCTTGAATATCTGACGGTGCATCTATGACATACTGCCTGAGAGTTGCAGACATCCCCGTTAGCGAACGCCCTCGCGAGCGATTGATGGCGCAAGGGCCGAAAAATCTGGCCACAGCCGAACTGATCGCCATCTTGCTAGGCACCGGCCAAGGGCAGGGAAAGCTTTCTGCACTCGGACTCGGGCAGTACATCTTGCAGAAATTGAGCGAACACCAGCGCGATCCCCTGGAAGTCTTGCGAGATATCAGCGTGCAAGAGCTGACACAAATTCACGGAATTGGGCCGGCGAAAGCAACTACTATTCTAGCCGCCGTTGAACTTGGCAAACGAGTGTTTCAATCCCGCCCCCCAGAGCGCAAAGAAATAGACAGTCCCGCCGCCGCCGCCGCCGCTCTCAGCCACGATTTAATGTGGCAGTCGCAAGAGCGATTTGCGGTTTTGCTGCTGGATGTGAAAAACCGCCTGCTGGGCACCCAAGTGATCACCATTGGCACCGCCACCGAAACCCTGGCCCACCCCCGCGACATCTTCCGGGAAGCGATCCGCCAGGGAGCCACCCGCCTGATTGTCGCCCACAACCACCCTTCCGGGAATGTCGAACCCAGCCCAGAAGACATCGCCCTCACCCGCCAGCTGCTTGCCGGTGCCCAATTTCTGGCCATTCCCCTGCTGGATCACCTGATTTTGGGCTGTGGCAATCACCAGAGCTTGCGCCAAATCACAACCCTGTGGGATGAGTACCCTCAGGGGGATTAATCGGAAGGGGGGAGTGCGCCCGCCAGGGGGACAGGCGGGACGCCTGTCCTACGTCCGGGCGGGGGACCGGGGGACAGGCGGGACGCCTGTCCTACGCCTTTTGGGGGACAGGCGGGACGCCTGTCCTACGCCTTGAGGGGGACAGGGGGACAGGGGGACAGGCGAGACGCCTGTCCTACGTCTTCTGGAATTGAAACAAAACTTTACTTGTTTTTTTTCCGCTGCCTGTGCTATATTAATGAAGTCGAGGGCGATTAGCACAGGGGTAGCGCGTTTCCTTCACACGGAAAAGGCCACTGGTTCGATCCCAGTATCGCCCATTTGAACAACTATGTAGGGTGCCTTCCCCAAGGGGGAAGGCACCCAAATTTTGCTCCGTCCCGCCGCAGTCGGGGCGTCTCGCCTGTCCGATCTCCTCTGAGACAGCCCTGCTTTTCTGTTGACTGTCTGACCTTGACCCGACTAGACTGGTATGTAAAGCACTTCTTTTCATAGTCAGGGAGGCGGCAATGGCACTACAGCAAAAAGTATCAAAGGGTTCAGTAGGGATCGAGTCATTACAGGGACGGCTTCGGCTGCGGCTACCGCGTCAAGTCTATGCCGGCAAGCAGAAATACCTAACGCTAGGACTAGCCGACACCCCAGAAAATCGCGAGATCGCCTCGGCTAAAGCTCAACAGATTGAGTCGGACATCGCATTTGAACAATTTGACACCACGCTGGCAAAGTACCGCCCACAGTCTTATTTGCAGTTGGTTGACCCCGCACAAGACACTTCTAAGCCTAAAACACTCATTGAGTTGTGGGAAATGTATGTAGAGTATAAAACTACAGTCCAAAAAGTAGCTGTCAGTACGCAGAAAAACACGTACAAGGCTGTCGCTTCTCATATTCAGAAACTTCCCACACAGTCTCTTGAGGATACTCCGGCAATTGGCGATTATTTTGTGAGTCAACTGAAACCGGATACGGCTAAAAAATACCTCGCCAATATTAGCGCCTGCTGTGACTGGGCGGTTGAGTGCGGGCACATATCCAGCAATCCGTTTTTGGGAGTCGCCAATCAAATTAAATCAACTCCCAAGCAGGGAGAAGACATCAAGCCTTTTACGAAAGAAGAAAAGGAGGCAATAATAGCGGCTTTTGAAAAGGCCCCCTATTACAGTCATTACGCGCCTTACGTCAAATTCCTGTTTTTTACAGGATGCCGGACGGCTGAAGCCATAGGCTTGCGGTGGAAACACATCAGCCCAGACTGCAAAAAGATAACCTTCTGTGAGTCTTACGTGCGGGGGACTCGCAAAGGGACTAAAACGGGAAAATCTCGGATTTTCCCTTGCAACAATCAATTGCAAGAGTTTCTGAAATCCATCCAGCCAAAGGATTGCGATCCAGAAGCGCTAGTCTTCCCCAGCCCTGAAGGCAAAGAAATTGATGACCACAATTTTTTGTGTCGCGCCTGGAAGGGATATAAAAACCGGCACGGGCATCAAATTGATGGGGTTGTGACGCAGTTAGTCAAACAGGGTCTAGTCAGTGAATATCGCTCCCAGTACAATACGCGGCATACCTTTATCACTCAATGTCTGGAAGCCGGTGTGACTGTCGCACAAGTTGCTAAATGGGTCGGCAATTCACCTTCAGTCATTATGAAACATTACGCCGGCACAACCCTGCAAATACAAGTCCCTGAATTTTAAGCGCACGGAAAGCTTGCAGGGTGCCGTACTACAGGGAGCATCCCGATTTTTTATGTACCTGTATAGGGGCGAAGCATTCGGATTATCAATTCTCGGTTTTGACAGCTACATTCTTCGCCCGAATGCTTCGCCCCTACAAAAATGGGATGCTCCCTACTGCGAGAAAGTATCGCACCCTACTTCTACTTTTCCCAAAAGCCCCCTCCCCCGTACCCACGGAGAGGGGAGTTGGGGGTGGGGTAAAAAGCCGGTGTAAACTCTCAGTATAACCTAGATTCTCCCCCTCAACCAGTCGCGAAAACTGGAATGATACAAACTGTAACAAACTTCCCCACCGATTCGCCTCTCCACTAAAAACTCCAGCCAATTCTCCAGCACTTCCCCCACATCATATTCATCCTCATCAATCATTTCCGCAACCCACCCCACCGGCACGGGTTGCTCTTGCTGCGCCAGCGCCCTCAGCACGCCTAACTCAAGCGAAGACAAATTCTCGCCCCCCATTTTTTGCCAGTGTTCCTGGTAGTATGCTTCCAAACCGGCAGGAAGCAGGTCAAACTGCAAAGGTTCCGGGTAGAAACCCTCAGCAATCGCGGGTAAAATATAGCTCAGGTACGCGAAATTATTCTCACTTTTCGCCGCCAGCTGTTGCGTGAACTCTGCCTCGCTGATATAATGAGCGGTTAGCCTGGATTTGAGAGCGCCCCTTAATAAGGCAGGTGCGAGAGGCGAGTTTTCCTCTCCGGTTACCTCGGAGGGCTGGGAGGGATGGGTTAGGTATCGCTCAATGTACGCCCGCACATCGGCTTGGTTTTGTTCCGGGTAGTTGCCCAAATCAAGAAGTTGCGAGGGACTTTCGATTAATAAGCCGGATTTCTCTCGCAAGAAAGGCCGGCGGGCGAGCAGGAAATACACCCGTTCGGGGAGATATCTGGGGAGATAAAACAGATTTGAGTCGGGGGATTGGCTGTTGGGGTCAATGCGATCGAGCCCATCAATCGCAATCACCAGCCGGTCCTCAGGTGCGAGCCGGTCGCTGATTTCCTGAAGTAACAGACTGTAGGGGCGAAGCGTTGGCGCAGATAAGCTCTGGGGTTCAGCAGTTCTTGCCGGCAAAGTTTCGCCCTGACTCATCAATTGCGTGCAAATTGTGGCGAGAAACTCACCGGCATCATTTTTGCCGTGCACTTCCGCACTATAATAGATAGTGCCGGGATTGGAGGCGACAAACTTGGCGAGGATGGCACTTTTGCCGGTTCCCGGCGCACCGACAAGGGTGAAGTAACCGCGAGCGTGCCGGTGGAGAAAGCCGGCAATTTCAGCCAAGACAAATTCTCGCCCGACAAACTTGGCGCTCTTGTCTCGAATCAGTGTCTGAAATTCCATTGGGTTGGGAGTTGGGGGTCTGGGAGTGATATGAGACTGTTGGCGTGCTTGATAGGGGGTTTTACCCTACGTCTTCTTTTGTGGGTAGGTTGTTCGGTTCTGG
>CAZJNL010000590.1:0-4160 GCA_964546515.1 uncultured Oscillatoria sp. | reverse complement strand
GTGAGCTTGAGATTGGGGGGCAGATAGATTTGTCCCTCCTCCACCGGCTCCACTCGCAAGCGAATGCTAACCTCCCCATCGGTTTTTGGCCTGAAAGCCGCAATTAAGGCCACGGCTTGACTGTCTGGCTGTGTCCCCAAGTCAAGAGCTTTGGCTCTTTCCACACCGGCTGCTGGATTGCCAGGGTCGAGTTTACCCAAGCTGAGGGCAGCTTGCCAGAGGGTTTCTGGATCTTGGCTGTTGCGCAGCAATTGGGTGAGGGCGCTGATGGCATGTGGGTTGCCGGTACCGGTTTTCCCCAGAGCTTCGGCGGCTTGCCGGCGGGTTGGTTCATCCTGACTGGTTTGCAGCAGGTGGATCAGATTTAGGATCGCTTCTGGAGCGTTAGAACCGTCAGCGCTTCTGTGAGCACCGGCTGGCAGTAGCTGTTCCGGCTGTTGCCAGTAGGGTTCAAAGAGATTCTGGAGGAATTGCCGCCAGTTTATTGGTGCGGGTGCCGGTGCGAGGCGCACATCCAGAACCGGCATACCCAGTAACTCTGTCAGTTCCCCCTCTCTAAACAAAGCCTGAATTCGCTCAAATCCTTCTCGGGAAGTTTCAAAGACTAGCACTACACTACCTGGCTCTGTTTTCTCTATTCTTAAACAGACATTGCCCGGAATATGTCTCAGCAGCTCCACTATAACTTCTAACTGTATGCTGTCAAGATGATCCCTATCAATCCACATTCTGCCAGCAACCCGTACTTCTCTTCCTGCCGGCGGTTCTGTTCTTTTATATCCTAACTCTTCTAGCAATCTGGGAATATTTGTCCACTGTATTGTTACCTTTTCAGCTCTTCTGCTTTGAACATGGAGTTCTATGTATCGATACAAACCTCTGGCTAATTCAACATTTAGCCCTTCTGGTTTTATGTTGAGAATTTTAGCAATATCGCTGGGCTGGCGATGGCAAAGTAGCGCACACAGACAGTCCGATTCCTTTTGGGAAAGAGCCAGGTTCCTCTGACTATTTCTATAAGTTCTCTTAGCCGCGCTCAAGTCTTGACATAATTCTTCTAGCTTCCAGGTATTTGCGGCTTCTTTGACCAGTTTGTTTATGTCCATACACCCCCTAAAAACATCCTAACCCCTCTGGCAAAATTTGCTAATGTTTGCTAGCGCCTGTTAGCAAGTTCATAAAGTTACTAATGCTTGCTAATAACTGTTAGTGACGTGCGGATTAGAGCCTCCGTTAGGTTTTGGTTAACAGCCAAAACACCTAACAAAACACAGGAAGGTCAATTCACATGTTCTTCAGTTTCAGTAATTTAGAAAAAATCGCTGTAACTTCCGCAACATTATACCTCGCTCTGGCATCGCATGGGTTCACCGGCAGCAAAATGTCCCCACCGGCAGCCCCGGCACTGGCACAACCGGCCACTGCAAGCGGACGGTTGATCGAACTCGGTGCGGATTGTCCGCCCTGCCCCTCGCATGTCCCGCCCGATGGCTACAATCAGGGGCACTAAAGTCCTTTTTTGTGTCTCCTAGTTCTGGGGCGGCCTCCGTGGGTGGCCCGCCCCTACAGCAGACATCCCCCTGGGCAAACCTGAGGCTATGCCTCCTATTGGCCAGGGTCATAATTGGCCCGCCCCTACAGCCGGGAAACGCCTGACTGGGGGCTGCTGCCTCTTAGAACGGTTGCGCAAATTAAATGCACAACTCCTTAATATACACGACAAATGAAAATAATACAATTCAAGGTATTACGCATATAATTTGCGCAAGTTTCGTTGGAGGCGGCAGCCCACCGCACAGCGTTTTCAGGCTCCGCCCGGGAACGAGGACAAAGTAGCTGTAGGGGCGGCCCCCCGTGGCCGCCCTTACCCCGCGCCGCCCCCCGTGGCCGCCCTTACCCCGCGCGGCCACCGGCGGAGACTGCCCCCAAAACGAGGACAGTGCAAGTTATGTGCACCGGCTTCTCAGTTCGCCAAGCGCCGGCGTGCGAAATCCCTCCATTCGCGTACTTCTGGCCTCTGGTCATTCCGGTCACCGTTTTGACACTTTTTCCATTCTGCCCGTGCGCCTTGCGTCTTCCCCTCCGCTTCCAGCACCTGTGCCAGCAAGCAGTGAGCGGGGGCATTTTCCGGATTGAGTTCAATGGCCTTCTCCAGGTGTAGCTTGGCTGAGGTATAGCGAGTTTCCAGGAAATACGCCCAGCCCTGATTTTTGTGCAAGTCAGATTTCAATGACTTATCTTTAGTCAGCGGCAAACCGCGCTCTAGCAACTGAATCGCTGCCTCATTATCGCTGTATTGAGTAATGTAAAGCCGGCCCAAATTGTTCATAGGGTAGGGTGTGCCGGTGTCATTGCCCTCTATGGCCTTCTGGTACTCACTGCGGGCGCAATCATAATTGCTGAGCTTTTCGCAAGTCGCACCCAGGTTGTAGTGAGCCATGTTGAGATATCGATTGAATAGGAGCGCCAATCTGAACTGAAATTCGGCACTCTTATATTGCTTTTCTAGGTAATTTTTATGCCCGCTCTCGTTGAGAGCCAAAGCAATTTGGGGAGAGGAAACCCACAACCAACCCAGCCCCAGCACGACAGACGCCGCCAACTTTAAATCAACCCGAACCGGCCCAAACCGGCGCACCTTGCTGCCCGGATTCGGCGGGTGAGACACCGGCTCCACAGCAGGCGCACTCACCGGCACCCCAGCCCCACCGGCACCTATCCCTTCCAGACATTCTAAAATAATTTCCGCACTCTGAGGCCGTTTCCCCCGAGCAGTCGCCATCAGCCAGTCAATCAAATCCGCCAGCGACTCCGAAACCCGAGTCCTCCCGTGGAAACCCCAGGCGATGTCTCGCCATATCAACTCCCCCGTCTCAGCATCATCATTCAGTTCAACGGGATGCTTGCCGGTGAGCAAATGCACAAAAGTGCGACCCAGAGCAAAGAAATCCGATTGCGGCACAGCTTTTCCATCAGATTGCTCCGGTGCTCGGTAGCCGGCTGACCCAATATTTGTGCCATTTTGTCCGGCACCAACTTTGCCAAGGTAAGTGTCTGTAACCTCCCGAACCGCACCAAAGTCAATCAGCACCAGCTGCCCATCCGGTTTCAGCATAATATTCGCCGGCTTGATATCCCGGTGGAAATACTGCTCTTGGTGCAGCACAACCAAAATTTCTACCAGCTTTTTTAACCAGTCAATCGCTTGCTCTGGCGCAATCGGTTGATTCCCCCGACTAGCCAGCCACTTCTCCAAATCTTGCCCCTCAATCTTCTCCATCACCAAACAGTGCAGTGGCTGCCGGCTCCCTCTGGCCAAAGCCGTGAAATATCCATCTCGCTCCACTTTGGGAATCCCTGGATGGTGCAGCCGCATCAAAACAGCCGCTTCCCGCTGAAAAAGAGTGACAGCCTTTGAACAGTGATTGGTCAGGATTTTCAGTACTTTTGGCGTCCCCCCATCATCCACTTCAAAAGTCAGGCCAAAACCCCCTTTACCCAGCAGTTGAATTCCGCGATAGCGGTTTTGCAGTAAAAGTTCAGACCCGCAGTTGCCACACATAAGTTGGCCGGCATTCAGCGGGTCATCAGGTTGGGGGCAGTGGGGATTGAAGCAATAACTCATGGCACGATGCCTCCCTCGAATTAATTCCGATAAGATTGCTTGACAACATACTTCATCACCACCGGCTGCAGGGTGAATAGTGTGTCCGAGTCCGCTTCTAATTTTTCAATCAGCGAGCGCCGCCCTAATGCCTGCAGGTTATCGAAGAATTCTGAACGCGAGACTTGTAGCTGAAGATATTCTCGCAATTGCGAGATTGAAACCGGCTGTTTGGCCTCCGCTAACCTGTACATAATCTCTCTTTCAACCTTAGACAAGCGATTGAATTGCTGAGCCAGCAGTGATTCAAGCTCATCATCTATAAATAGGGTGAACTCTTTTAAGAAGTTAGTCACACTGCCCCCAAATAATTCTTGAATCATGCCAGCAACTATTTTCAGCGCTAAGGGATGGCATTGGTAGGGTTGAATCAGTTGCTTCTCCCATTTGTCTTCATCAGACAGACGGTAGACTTTCAGGATTTCCCGCGCTGCAGCAGCGTCCAACCCTTTCAGCAACAAACAGCGAACCTGTCCAATTGGGCTTTCCAATAGCG
>CAZJNL010000589.1:0-4167 GCA_964546515.1 uncultured Oscillatoria sp. | reverse complement strand
GTGTTTGCTCCGGGCATTTGTATTGTAGCACTTTCAAAGAGGGGGCGAACGCTTTCGCACGCCATCCCACACGCTCAAGGCTTTCTGGCCAAGCCTAAGAGCGTGTTTATAAAGTAATCGTTAAGCCAGAGTGTGGCCTATAAACCGGCTTTCTTCTGCCGTAGGGGCGGGTTCACCCAAGATGTCTATCGGAAGTCCCGGATGTTAGTAAACCCGCCCCTACTTCCGGATGACCCACCACAATAAACCCGGTTTCTTGTGACTTCACTGTTTCTTTATAAATGATCTCTAATTCTAAAAAATCCACCGGCAACCTGTTTTTTCAGGTATTGCACCCCGAAATGACTGAAAATCTCTCTACCAGGCGCTGTTTATTCAACCGGCAAGTGGGGATTTCTTCTCTCACTCAACCGGCACGCCGGCACCGAGAAGCTTCCCCACCAGCTGACACAGTTGCTCTGCCTCAAAGGGTTTTGTTAAATATTCGGTAGCGCCGGCCATCTTGCCTATCACTTTGTCAAACGCTTTATTGCGTGCGGTTAGCATAATAATGGGAAGCCGTTCGAACTGGGGCAATTGGCGCAGGGCGCGGCAGAGTTCCAAGCCGTCAATTTCGGGCATGGAAACATCTAATAAGAGCAGGTCAATTTGCTCTTTATAAATTACTTCTAGTGCCTCCCGTGCGTTGCTAGCCACTAGAACGCGGTAATTGCTGCCCAGGACATGCGCGATTAGTTTTTGGGTGAGGGCGCAATCATCTACTGTTAAGATAGTTGGCACACGCTCTAAACTGGAATACATATTTATCTTTCATCTCCTGTTTGAGAACAATACGCGAAATGATAAAATAGTGGCTAGTAGATACTGGCTAGAGGTTAGGAGTTATTCATGGGGGATGGCGTCCCCAGGGTTGGAAGAACTGTTATTATAACATTTTTTTAATCGTTTTTTGATTCAGGTCGGGACTTTAGGAGTTGGGCGAGCGGGTCTTGTAGCTCTGTCTGAGATGGTAGCTCCCGCTGCAGATCGTCCGTTACCACACTATCGCGCTTTTGTCAAGTGATTTCGGGATCTCTGCTGTCGGTGCCCGATCTTGCCGGTGTTCGTGAGGGTGCCGGCAAAGTCTTCTTTCCTAAATTGTCGCAATTTTATCAAGGGGGAGCGTCTCTCCTCTCACCGGCACCGGCACCCTGCAAGTGCCGGCACCTCCCCAACCGGCACTGACTCTTGCGGTTCAGTTCCAGTTGCAACTCTCTGGATACCCGAGTAGGGACGTTTCCGTTCTGGAGTAGTTCTTTCGCCAGCCTAAATAGTATTCCAGAAAGCTTGGTGGCACGGCTCGGACATAGTAAACTCGCCCGATAATCTCACCTTGGTTAGTTTTACCTGTAGCTTTCCAGTCTGGGTTAAGTGGATGTTCGTAAGCCTTCTCAGTTAACAAGGGTGGCGGATTCCGTAAAAGGTTATAAGGATGTTGAGATAGCTCCTCAACCCTGAGCCGTTGCTTCCACCTGTACCTTGAATCAGTAGAACATAGAACTTTCTGAGCGGGACAATCTTTCTCCGCTGTCTTGCAATCTGTCACTGCCAAGCCAAACAGCCCGAAGTTACTATTTAATGTGCCCTGTAATTCCTCGACATCTCGGTGTAGCAATATATAAGATAGTTTAGCCGGCCAAGTATGAGCGAGTAGATTGAAGTCAGTTGTTTGAACAGCGAAGATAGTGCGGTTCCAATAACGCTGAGAAGAAACAACAAACCCCGGTAAGGCGAGAATCCCGGTATAAACCTCCGCCCCAAATCTTGCCAAACCGGCGGCGCAACAGCCGGATTTTGACAAATCACCGGCAGCCAAGTCGCGCCGGGAAACTCCCCCTCTAGCGCTGGCAACCGCTCCCGCGCCTCCCGCACCGCCAAATGTAGAGACGCGAAATTTCGCCGAAATTTCGCGTCTCTACACCTGAAAAAGCTTTGAGAAAATGCTTCAAAAACTCCTGCGCCACCAAATCCGGCACCGGCGAGCGCATCACAATAATTTGCGGAATATTCAGCTCAGCCAAATCGTTCGCCAACCCCAACCCGTCGCAAGAGTTGAAAATCGCCAGCTGCAACCCCCGCGAAATCGCCTTTCTCAGTGGCGCAGGCGGGAGTGCGCCCTTGATGCGGACAGACTGGCGACTCCCCTCTTCCCCCATCTCCTGGATTACCTCAAAATCCTGGTTCCAATCACACTGACCCTATTCTAAAACAACTAACTTGCCCACAGCTGCATTCCTAAAAGTCTACAGTATGTCTGGCACTTTCCACTTCCAACCCCAGCGCCTTGCAGCTAGAGCCGATTTTGGGGAGTGCCCACTGACCCCTGATTTCTTTGGAGTCTAATCCTACCTCTCCGATTGAACATACAATATCAGATAGCGGCTTCGCTGTCAACCGTCGACCAAATTAATGATAGGCTTGGCTGATGCCCAGTCCCCTGTACCAGTCGCGGTCAAAGGGCGAAGCAAAAAGATAGATACCATTCCTGTGACTTGCCTGGATTCTTGCCCTTTTGCTTCGCCCCTGCAGGGGGTGCGAAATGCCGGTTTTTACCGAATGTGCAGACGCCACAGATCGCGTCCGCACACAGCCGGTCGCGACTCAAATCGCAAAATCTTCCCTAACGCAGTCATCCCCTAACGCCACCTTAACACTAAACTGCTCTCCTGCCTCAGCACTAAACTCCATTTGTATCACATAATCCGCACTTCTCGCCGTCACATTGTAGAGAACTTCTCCCTCTGGACAGAGCAAAAGCAGTTCCAGCCCCTCTGGCAGATAAGTTGCAGTGCCGGTGGGATATACTTGCACCAGGATGTCGGCAGTTCGGTCAGCTGCCGGTCTGAGAATGACCGCGAGAGCTACCGTGCGAACAGAACTTTCCGTCTCCAATTCAATTAACTTGGCGCGGTTGATGTCACAACTTCTAAACTCAAAAGCAAGACGGGATTCTCCGGCGTCCAAAAGTTCTTCTACACTCTGCCAACCCGCCGCAAACACCTGCTGAAACCACTCTCCCAGATTGACCAGCGACTCACCTAACTCATCCTCATCTTTTCCCCAGCGTTCTAACCAATCCCCCCCCACATCTTCCACATACAGATCCACATGGTCAAGCCCAAAAGTAAGCCTGTCCTCCTGCAATTGCTGAGCTGCTCGCAGAGATTGCCACACTTTTTCGAGCCGGTCTTCGCTGGACGTGCCGCTTGCTGTCTTCATCGCTATTTAATAAGGTATGCTTTCTAAAAAAACAGGAATTTACGAAAACTTAACCCTCAAAAACTGAACTTCAGGTATTTTTCCACCGGCAGGTGCTTGCTGTTGTGCAAAATCACATTCACCACTTCAATCATAAACTCATCCTTACCCGGATTATAACTTACGAACAGACCTCGGTCTATATCCCACCCCCGGAGCGTGCTTTCCCACTCATTATACTTCTTCTGAGAGTGGGCGTCAGACATAGCAGTGAGTTGAACGCACAGCGGCTTACCTGTCTCGCAGCCCGCAATCGCATCAGTGGCCATTGACAAATCCGCCACATAGCGATGGACAACCGTGCCCGCTCGCATTTTCAGCTGACGCCCCAGACTTTCTATAATAATAGCATCTTCCTGCTTGAACTCCCCTGACTTTAATTTTTTCTTCCAAATGTAAAATTTCCGGTCGGAGCCATTAAACCATTTCGGAAAAAGGCACTCATACCAATATCTTACCGTAGGAGTAAGCTGGCTGAAAAACAATTGCCGCTCATCCGCCGTAAGAACATGAAGGTCAAGACAAACCTCAGCATCCTGGATAACTTCTAACAGAAACCCCATTAAAAACTTTTTCTGCATCAGAGAACCCGCCTTAATATCCTTAATCCAGCGCCGGATTTCCTCCAACCTACTGGCCAATCCCGGCTCTACAGAAGATGCCACCCCGCTCAATTCCCTCAATTTAGGCTCAATCTGCCAAGCTTGCAAACGATGCCCCACCACAACACCTCACACCATCCCTACCAACATGTATCCTATCGCACAAGTGCCCCCACCGCAATCCCCTCCAACCGCCCGCCCCCCGCCACCCCGCGGCCGTGGGGGGCGTGGGGCGCTGCCCTGCGGGCGCGGCGCCCCGGCCGGTGGC
>CAZJNL010000588.1:0-4170 GCA_964546515.1 uncultured Oscillatoria sp. | reverse complement strand
ACGGTCAAAGGCGGCATAGTGTGAGGGCTATGCCGCCTTCTTCGTTTTTGCCTTCGCTGCGCTGCCATGCAGGCGAAGAACCTGATGTTTTAGTCCTGTCGTTGTCTTCAGCGTCATCTTCTTCGGCAGGCTGAGCCGCGCCAAACATTGCTTTGAGGGCGTCATAACCAACCTGCTGGATCACCGAGCGGTGAAAGGGGTGGTGGTCAACTGCCACGACATCACGCACCGCGTGCGTTCGGAAGCAGCCTTGCTACAGGCTAAAATGGCAGCGGAAGCGGCCAACCGGGCCAAGAGCGCGTTTCTGGCCAATATCGGCCACGAACTGCGAACGCCGCTGAGCGTGATTGTCGGCTACAGCGACTTGCTGCTCGAGGAAGCGCGAGCTACAGGCGAGAAGGAGTGGGTGCGGGATTTGCAGCAAATTCGCTCCGCCGGCACTCATCTGCTCACCCTGATCAATGATTTGCTGCAGATTGCCGAGCTCGAAGCAGGACAGATTGGCTTGCGGCTGGAGAAGTTCAACATCTCCACCTTGATTGAAAACGTTGTGACAGCCATTTTACCGCAGGTCGAAAGAAATGGCAATACCTTGGAGGTGATCTGCAAGGGCGATCTGGGCGTGATGCACGCCGACCCCAAGAAAGTCCGGCAAATCCTGCTGCACTTGCTGGGCAATGCCGCCAAATTCACCGAGAACGGCAAGATTACCCTAGCGGTAGCAACCGGGGGGATTGGAAGCTTCGGAGCTCTGGAGGGCGCGAAATCGTTCTCCCCTGATGCCCCTCCCTCCCCCATCCCCTCATCTTGGCTGACTTTCACCGTCGCCGACACCGGCATCGGCATCCCCGCCGAGTATGTGCCGCACCTGTTCGAGGCGTTCACCCAAGCTTATGACTCTGCAGAACGCATCTACGGCGGCACCGGCTTGGGATTGGCCATCACCCGCCGCCTCTGCGAGATGATGGGCGGCAAGATTGCCGTGCGCAGTGAGCCTGGAGTTGGGTCCGCGTTTACCGTTTATCTGCCTGCGGATGTGGCCAGCTGCACCGCAACGGCAGCGATTGCTGAGGAGGATTTTGTCTAGGGGGGACTTGGGCACGCTCGCATGGGGCATGGGGCAGCGAGTATGGGGCATGGGGCAGCGAGTATGGGGCATGGGGCATCCACCGAGCATGGCTCCTCATTGCGATTAATCAACCGGACACGATATGATTTTTGCGATTTTAAGATGACGTTCCAGACGCGATAAATCGCAGACGCGATGAATCGCAGACGCGATTTATCGCGTCTCTACAAGAGATAAAGACGCGATAAATCGCAGACGTGATGAATCGCAGACGCGATGAATCGCAGACGCGATGAATCGCAGACGCGATGAATCGCAGACGAGATGAATCTCAGACGAGATGAATCTCAGACGAGATCAATCGCAGAGGCGATGAATCGCGTCTCTACAAGAGATAAAGACGCGATAAATCGCGTCTCTACAAGAGGGACGCATAGGAGTTTGCTATCACCGCAGATTCCCCTACTGCGCGGCTACAATCGCCCCGATATATTTGCTCACATCTCAGCCCCTAGTGAGCTGATAAATTGGAATAGAAATCACAAACTCAGCCCCCTGTCCGGGTGCGGAATTGCACGTCAGCGTTCCCCCGTGTTTTTGCACCACAATCTGGTAACTAATCGACAGCCCCAAGCCGGTGCCTTGACCGACCGGCTTGGTAGTAAAGAACGGGTCAAACAGCCGCCGGCGAACCTTCTCACTCATGCCCGGGCCACTGTCGGCAATGCGAATTTCAACAAATTGGGCGCTGGGCGCTGGGCGCGGGGCGCGGGGCATTGGTGATTGTTCTTCTTCCCCATGCCCCATTCCCAATTCCCCATGCCCTATTGAGGTGCGAATCTCAATCGTGGGTATTGGGCATTGAGGATTGGGCATGGTGTGCGGCTGTTCTTTCCCGCGCCCAATGCCCGATGCCCGGTGCCCCTCTTCGAGCGCATCAATGGCATTGGAGAGGATGTTCATAAACACCTGATTCAGCTGACCGGCATAGCACTCCACCTTGGGCAGATTGCCGTAGTTTTTAATAACCTGGATTGCCGGATAACCCGATTTGGCTTTCAGCCGGTTTTGCAAAATCAGCAGCGTGCTGTCGATGCCAGCGTGAATATCGACCGCCTTCATTTCCGCTTCATCCAGCCGCGAGAAGGTGCGCAGCGAAAGCACAATCTCGCGAATGCGGTCGGCTCCCACTTTCATAGAAGATAGGAGTTTGGGAAGGTCTTGGCGCAGGAAATCCAGATCGACAGTTTCCAATTCTTCCTGGATTGCCGGTGTGGGATTGGAGTATTCCTGCTGGTAGACTTGCACCAGTCTCAGTAAGTCTTGAGCGTAGTCACTGGCATAGGCGATATTGCCGTAGATAAAATTAACCGGGTTGTTGATTTCGTGAGCGACACCGGCAACCAGCTGTCCGAGACTCGACATTTTCTCGCTCTGGATCAGCTGAGCTTGAGTGCGCTGGAGTTCGTGCAGCATTTGTTGGAGTTGCTTCGCTCGCTCTCGGGCTTCCTTAGCAGCAGCGCGGGTTTGCTCGTAGAGTCTGGCTTGGTCAATGGCGATGGCAAGTTGGTCTGTAACGGCTTGCAGCAGTTCCACTTCAGTCTCGCTCCAGGGGCGCAATCCCTGAGCGGAATGGCAGGCAATCATCCCAACCTCACCGCTTTGAGTCTGAATCAGCAACACCACCGTTGAACTCTCGCCCAGCGAGAGGTAGAGATAGCTGATTCCCAGCTCATTGAGGGTGCTGGCATCAGCGGGATGGTGGATTTGCCGCTCTAAGAACTGCAGCACCAAGGGGCTAAGTGTCTCAACTGGAGAGGAGCCAATCAGGGTTGGTAAGGAGGGATTCTTCGCCTCATGCACCACCTCCCAAACAGGCGGTTTGGCGTTATTGCGATACCAGCTGAAGCCGCACCAATCCACCTGCATCAGATTGCGGATCTCCCGCACTGCAGTTTCCAGAATCGTGTCCAAATCTAAGGAGTTGCGGATGGCTCTGGCGAGCCGGTTGAGCAGCGCTTCCCGCTGCGCTTGCTGCCTCAGGGCTTGCTCCGATTGCCGCAAAGCTTCTTCCGATCGCACGCGCTCAGTGATGTCGCGTGCGAAGCAAAAGATGAATCTGTCGCAGCCAATCTCGACAAAGCTGGCGCTGATTTCCAAGTTTACAATCTGCCCATCTTTCCGGCGGTGCTTGGTCCCGAAGCGGTCAGAGCCGGTTTGGATCACCCTCTCTATGTGCCTTGCGGTTTCTTCAGGGGTTTCCTGCGCCTCAAGTTCGGTAATGCGCATGCCAAGCAGTTCCTCCCGCGAATATCCGGCAATTGCGGAAAACGCGGGATTGACTTCGAGAACCTGCCCGTAAAGACCCAATTTGAAGAAACCATCCAGCGCGGTTTGCAGAATCAGCTGATTCTGCCGAATCTGCTCTTGCAGCGCCTCCTCCGCCCGCTTGCGAGCGGTCATTTCAATGACAACCCCACCAATTCCAATGAAGCTATCCTCACCGGGCAGGGGGAAGAAAGAGGCGAGCCAGTGTCGCAAAACACCCGGTTCTTTTGGCGTATAACCGCTAATTTCCTTGTTGAGATCGGGTTCTCCCGTGGCCAGCATCCGCTGAAATTGAGGCTCCATCATAGGTGCCAGATGCGGCAGCACTTCAGCCACGGTTTTGCCCAAATGCTCTTCTACTGATGGCCCATTCATTTCTGCCAGGGTTTCGTTTATCTGCACATACCGCAGCTCCCGGTCGAGTATTAGCATGCCGGCGTTTGCCGCTTTGAAAAAGGCGTCAAAGCGAGCTTGCCGCAGAACTAACTCTCTCTCCAGCGCCTTGCGAGCCGTGATGTCCTGCACCACACCCACTATACCGATGACGTTGCCAAAACCGTCCCGCCAGCAGCTTTTCGTAGTGAGTAGCGTCTGGATTTCGCCCGCTACCAGCGCATCTTCCTCAAATCTCTGAGCTTCCCCCGATGTTATGATTTCGCGGTCTTTCTCCATGATTTGGCGGGCAAGTTCAGGCGGCAATATCTCGGTGTCTTTCTTGCCAATCATTTCCCGCACAGACATTCTAGCAATGCTGGCAGCGGCAGGGTTAACCA
>CAZJNL010000587.1:0-4175 GCA_964546515.1 uncultured Oscillatoria sp. | reverse complement strand
TCAAGAAAGGGCCGAATCCTTAAAGTTTAGATTTGACAATGAAAATATCCTCTCGGAAAAAGCGCGGCTTCGCCCGATTTTCGGGTGGGGCGGATGGGGGCGAGCCCGTATATATGACGAAAATGGAAAGGATATCTCAGTCACCGACAGCTTGTGGATTATCGTGTTTGGCAACCAAGGCACAGTCGGTCTAGCTAGCCTGATGGCAGTGCTGTTAGTTCCACCGGCAGTCTTCTGCAGGCGCTATCCGGCCAGAAAGTGGTCTGACCCCAACCTGGCACCAGCCGCTAGTCTGGCAGTTATTTTAATTTTGTACATGTTTGACAATATGATCAATGCAATGGGAAACCCGGCTTATCAGCTCGCGTGCGGGGGATTAGTAGGGTTTTTACAGACCAAATCTGAGCGCCCGCGCTTAAAAGCCGCACAGCGAGAAAAAATGTTGGCTCTCGCTGCCGGCGATGCAGATGCCAGCATGGAACCGAACTAGCCGGCGGAAATTGGGGTTTACTCCGCGATTGGCCAGCGGCGCTGCCAAAAGTGATAGGCCCAAAATGAGCGATTTCCGCACCGGAGGAATTCTCAAGTGAAAGCCGCACTCAGCCTAATAAACCTGACGCGGCACCCACTCGCTGGCACAGAATCATTTGGCAGCTAGCAGTTCGTCCCCGAGAAAAATTTTCTTGCCATTTTGGCAACACGCTCGCCAGTTGTTGAGCTCTAATTAGAGTAGAGCTACCCACTGTCACGCGAACAGCACTCGCGGGTAACGGGGGTTGCTGGCCGGAGACAAGCCCCGATTCAGATGGATGTGGAGTATATTTATTGTCATAAGTGAGAGAACCTGTTTGGGAAAGAGCGCCTTCAAAGGTATCTTCGCTTCCCGTTGAAGATGACCGCCAGAAATCGATTGATGAACGTTGTTCATCGCTTCTCTAGATCCAACCGTTTCCGCTCAGACAGTCAGAAAAAACCCCAGAATGGCTACTGAACAATAAACAAGCAGCTCTAATTCGGAAAGCATGTATGATAGCAGAACCACAAAAAAGCCGAATAATCTCTAGCACGGTACTGAACATAGCGCCGTCAAAGATGTTTACCTATCCTACGCGGTTGGCGGAGGCTTGGAAAGCAAGCATCATGGAAATTAACCTGCCAGCCTATCAGTTAGACAGGCCAGCAATAGAAGTAGGATTTTGCCAAAGTTCGACGCATAATATTGGCATCAAAACCAGAAATATTTTCAAAAGACTATACAAAAGAATCGCAGCCCCAATTAATATGGCTGAGGAGTATATTTATGATTCCCGATATGAGACTGACGGGAATATGGCACATATACTCACTATCGTGGCTCCACCGCTATTGCTGGCCAAAGAGATGTGCGGCAGGGTGACAGTGGTTTTGAAGGCGAATGCATCTACTATGGCGAGAAACGCCTACAAGCTTCTGGGATTTCCCGTGCTTTGCACCAACAAAGAAGTTGAGGGCAAGCTTATCTTAGCGCCGGACGGTAAGCAGGGCTTATATGAGGTATTGTACAGCCCCCTTTTTGGCGACTTAGCTTTTGAAGGCAGCAATAACCAGACCCCTGAAAGAGTGTTTATCTCCCGAAAAGGAACGAGATGTCTAATAAATGAGAATGAAGTTGAAGAGACTTTACAGAAATACGGGTTCGAGAAATTCTACTTTGAAGACATCCCGATTAGTGAACAGTGGTCAGTGGCAAAAAATGCTAAGTTTATAGTAGGCTTGCATGGCGCGGCCCTCGCCAGCCTAGTATTTAATCGTAACGCGGTAAAGGTCGTGGAGTTATTTCATCCCGGGTATGTAGTGAACATGTATCGGCATATAACAAACGCGGTGGGTGGAACTTGGTGCGGGGTCACCGGACAGATACCTGAGAGCGCGATCAGAGAGCTTGACTTCAAGCAAAATGCAAGAAGTTTTGCTCTCTCACCCACACGGATTGACACAACTTCTTTACGGATGGCACTAGAATATCTAGGCGCAGGTGTGAAATAGGACAATCCCTCGGCCTCTCCTCATGCCATTTATCTAAAAAGTATAGGTTGACAGACTTTAGTCAATCTAAGGAATGGGAAACAATTAAGTAGTTAGTCTCGACCGAGAAAAGTGGTTTTTATGAGTCTCTGGAAAAATTCAGCATTTTCTGTTTCAATAAATAGGTCGATTAATGGTAATGGGTGGCGTTGCTTAATAATTGCATTGCTTGTCTTAGGTGTATTTTTTCGCTTCGTTAATCTGGAAAGTAAAATTTATGGGCTTGATGAAACTTATACTTCCTTGCGAATTTCTGGCTATACAGAAGCTGAACAAGTACAAGATTTTTCAAATCGGCCCAAAATTACTATTAAAGACATCCAGAAATATCAGGGCACTAATTCTGAAAGGAATGTAATTGGCACCGTTAAAGGATTAGCAGTAGAGGAACCTCAGCACCCACCGCTGTATTATGTGATGGCAAGATTCTGGGCACAGTGGCTGGGCAATTCGGTAGCAGTGACAAGAAGTTTGCCAGCTCTGATTAGCCTGCTAGCTTTTCCTTGTCTTTATTGGCTATGCTTAGAACTCTTTGAGTCTCCATTAACGGGATGGGTAGCAGTTGCACTTTTAGCTGTCTCACCATTCCATGTGGTGTATGCCCAAGAAGCCCGACAGTACAGCCTGTGGACAGTAACAATTTTACTGTCGAGCGCGGCACTCTTGCGAGCAATGCGGCTCAAAACTAAAATCAGTTGGAGTATATATGCAGTCAGTTTAGCAACGGGTTTCTATACTTTCTTGCTTTCGGGTTTAGTTGCAGCTGGACACGGAATATATGTAGCTGTAATTGAAAAATTTCGATTCAGCCATAATTTTATTAGTTATTTAGTGGCCTCTGGTTTAGGTACTTTAGCATTTTCCCCCTGGGGTTGGGCTGTTATTAACAATTGGGAGCGAGTTAAGCACACAACAAATTGGGACGCTAATAAACAGTTTTCTAAACAATATTTAGGGGATTTGCTCCGCGGCTGGATTCGTCAGCCCGGTCGCGTCTTTTTTGATTTGAATCTTTCCCCACACGATCCGTTTACATATCGAATTCCCCAATTCCTGTTTACTGGAGTTTGCTTAGTTTTGGTGGCAGCTTCTCTTTCCTGTCTGTACCGCACAACTCAAAAGCGTAATTGGCTGTTTGTTTTTACTTTAATTGGCGGTACAGGACTGGGCTTAATCCTACAAGATTTGATTTTGAAAGGACAAGAAGGGCAAGCGTCAGCCATACCTCGGTATGTAATCCCCTGCTATTTAGGGTTTCAAATTGCTGTCGCCCACCTTTTTGTTTATAAACTTACTTGCGGTTCTTTGAATCTCAGGCAACAGAAGCTCTGGAAGAGTGCCTTGGCTGTGATAGTTTCAGGTGGAGTTATAAGCTGTACATTAAGTTCTCAAGCGGAAGTTTGGTGGAATAAGGGAGGACCGGATTATTTACGAGATAACCTCTCAGCAGCTCGGCTCATTAACCAGTCCAATCACCCTCTTTTGATTAGTGATTCTAACTGTTGGGGTCTGATGTTCATTAGCCACCTTATCGACCCAGAAGTGCAGCTTATAGGGAAGCCAAATTGTTTTAGTTGTAGCTTGAATAACCAGCTAGAATTAACCCCAATAATCCCAGATACTTATTCCGGGTTTAGCGATATATTTTTATTTCCTAAACCCTCGGCTGTCCTGCTAGATAAAATAGGCAAACAGCAAATTTACAAAGCGAAACCAATTCTTTTCTCTCCCTTTCGAGAGAGCGTTATCTGGAGACTAGAAAAACGCTCGTCACAAGAGACAGCCATCCCTGAATAAACTATTTAGTAGATGAAGTGCGCTCGTTACCGGGCATCGGCGTTGCAGTCACCGACAACGCTTCCGGCGATGGTTCGGTTGAAAAAATTGCAGCCGCCATTGAAACCGAGGGCTGGTGTGAGTGGGCGTCGCTGATGCCATTAGATCGCAACGGCGGATACGCCTTCGGCAACAGCGCCGCCATTGGCGCGGCGCTGCAGTCAGCCAACCGGCCTATTTTTTGCTGCTCAACCCAGACACCATTGTTCGCCCCGGTGCCATTGGTTTGCTGGATGAGGGATATTTCATGTATTATGAAGAAACGGACTTTTGCC
>CAZJNL010000586.1:0-4184 GCA_964546515.1 uncultured Oscillatoria sp. | reverse complement strand
GGCGCGGTTGTTGGTGCGGCGCTGGCGTTTTTTGTCCTGGGCCTGATTTTTACAGAGCACCGGTATTATAGCTTCTACGCCTCCTACGACCAGGGCATTTTCAATCAGGTGTTTTGGAACGGCATCCACGGTCGTTTTTTCCAGAGCTCGCTCTCTTCTGTCCTGTCCACCAACGTCGTCCACGACGGCCAAGTTCCAGAGGTCTTCTACCACCGTGCAGGGCAGCACTTCACCCCTGCTTTGTTGCTCTGGCTGCCTCTGTACGCCCTGTTTCCCTCACCGGCAACTCTGAGTGCACTGCAGGTAACATTAGTCACCAGCGCCGGTCTAGTGCTATACGCCCTAGCCAGACAGTATCTAGATCCGCCGCTAGCCGCCAAAATATCCATCAGCTTTTACGCTGCCAATGCGGTGATTGGCCCGACTTTATCCAATTTCCACGACATCTGCCAGATTCCCCTGTTTGTGTTTAGCCTGCTGCTGGCGATGGAAAAACGCTGGTGGTGGCTGTTCTGGCCGATGGCCATTTTGATTTTAGCGGTGCGGGAAGATGCCGGTGTGATCTTATTTGGCGTCGGCGTTTACATGACAGTGAGCAAGCGCTATCCGCGCACAGGTCTTGCCGTCTGCACCCTGAGCTTTGGCTACATGCTAGTTCTCACCAACGCCATCATGCCTCTGTTCTCGCAAGATATTTCCCGGCGGTTTATGATCGAGCGGTTTGGCCAGTATGCGGATGGCCCGGAAGCTTCCACCCTGGAAATCATCTGGGGAATCGTCAGCAACCCCTGGCGATTGGTCAAAGAACTGCTCACACCGTTTTTTGGCACAATTAACTATTTGCTGGGCCAGTGGCTGCCCTTAGCCTTTGTGCCGGCTGTCTCCCCAGCTGCTTGGACAGTGGCGGGATTTCCCCTGCTCAAACTGTTTCTCGGCAAGGGAGAGTCCGTTGTGTCCATCAACATTCGCTATGCCATGACCGTCGTGCCCGGTCTGTTTTACGGGGCGATTCTGTGGTGGCACCGGCATCCAGAATGGTTCAAAAAACCGTCTTTTCGCCGGTTCTGGACGGTTTGCGTCAGTCTTTCGCTGCTGTTTACCGTCCTGTCGAGCCCCAACCGCACGTTTTATTTCCTGTTTCCAGACTCCTATCAACCCTGGGTGTATGTGTCGCTGACCCGACAGTGGCAGCATGTGGCTCACATCAAGTCATTTTTGGGTCAAATTCCAGCAGATGCCAGCGTATCTGCCAGCACCTACATCGTGCCGCATTTGTCAAGCAGGCGAGAAATCGTCCGGTTTCCTATTTTACAGCTGCGCAATGACGCTAGAGAAGTGGTGAAGGTGGACTGGGCGATCTCTGACCTCTGGCAGCTGCAGCAGTATCAAGTCGCCTTCAAAGCTGACCGCCAGCAATTGCGGGACATGGTGCCGGCGATCGAGCGAGTCACGGGTAATGGGGAGTATGGCATTGTCGGCTTCAAAGATGGGGTGATTTTTATGCGCAAGGGAGCCACCTCCGACAAGGCTGCTGTGGCTGCATGGCAGGCTTTCCGCCGAGAGATAGAGCCTGTCTTGCAGCAAGCGCCTAACTATTAAGGATCGGGGGTGTTCTGGATCGAGGAAGCTGGGAAACTCTTGTGGAGGGGAGCGCCAAAAATGGGAACTATCCAGCCGTAGGGTGCGTTATTCACCCACCCTACAGGTCAAGGTGCTGCGGTTGTCCTAAAAAAAGAGATAAAATTCATATCCGCTTCTCGCACTAGACGCACCGCGTTGTACCCCTCACCCCTCACCCCTCACCCGCCTCACGCACTGGAAAATCCGAGCGCAGGCTATTTTTTGCTGGCCTTCTGGGGAAAATAGGCTAATAAAAATTGATGAAGTTATGTAAAGTTATGAAAAATGGTAGTAGAGAGTAGGGACTATGAAGATATTGGTACTGAGCTGGGAATTTCCTCCCAAAATCGTGGGGGGCATATGTCGCCATGTGGCGGAGTTATATCCGGAAATAGTAAAGTTGGGGCATGAAGTCCATTTAATCACCGTGGAATTTGGCCGCGCACCCCTGTATGAAATCGTGGATGGCATTCACGTCCACCGCGTGCCGGTTGGCCACAGCCACAACTTCTTCGAGTGGGTGGCTCGGATGAATGACAGCATGGGGCGTCACGGGGGCAAGCTGATATTAGAAGAAGGCTCCTTTGATATCATCCACGCCCATGACTGGCTGGTGGGGGACGCCGCAATGGCGCTCAAGCACCACTTCAAGATACCGCTGATTGCCACTATCCACGCTACGGAATATGGCCGGTACAACGGCATCTATAACGACGAACACCGCTACATCCACAGCAAGGAAGGAGACTTGGCCTACAACGCTTGGCGGGTTATTGTCTGCACCGAGTACATGCGGCGCGAGGTGGCAGGGGTTTTAGGCACTCCTTGGGACAAAATCGACGTGATTTACAACGGCATCCGCCCCGAGAAAAAACCGCGCTGGGAAGATTTTGACGCTTGGAACTTCCGCCGCCGGTTTGCCGGCGATGAAGATAAAATTGTCTACTACGTCGGTCGGATGACCCGCGAAAAAGGTGTCGAGGTGCTGCTGAGTGCCGCTCCCAAGGTGCTTTGGGAGATGGGGGGCCATGTCAAATTTGTGATTATTGGCGGGGGCAATACAGACCATCTCAAGCGCATCGCCTGGGATATCGGGATTTGGCACAAGTGCTATTTCACCGGCTTTATGTATGAGGAAGACCTCAATAAATTCCAGGCAGTTGCGGATTGCGCTGTTTTCCCCAGTCTTTACGAACCTTTTGGAATTGTGGCGCTGGAAAGCTTTGCGGCGCGGGTGCCGGTGGTGGTTTCCGACACCGGCGGTTTGCCCGAAGTCGTCACGCACACCAAAACTGGCATCGTCACCTGGGCGAACAATTACAATTCCCTGGCGTGGGGGATTCTGGAAGTCTTGAAAAACCCAGGCTACGCCCAGTGGCTGGTTGACAACGCCTACGAGGATCTCGACCGCCGGTTCAGCTGGGCAAAAATCGCCTTGCAGACGGAAGCTGTCTACTCGCGAGTGGTGCGCGAGCGAGCGCAGGTTGACTGGTAACGCCATGATACCCACACTCTAGGGCCGGCTTTTTACCGCACCACCAGGAAAGGACGAGCCAAATGCCCATCTCACAAGACAATACCACTTACATTGGCCACCAGCGCTCCCGCCGGTGGCTAATTATTGTGGGGGAGTTTGCTACAGCGCTCAATCTATTTATTTCCCAGGAATCATCACATCTGCGATTACAGGCAAATGAGCCGACCCCATATTCCCACCCGTCCTAATTTTCACAACCTTAATCTCTGGACTCACCAGACAGTGGTCTATAGGAAGAGACACAAACGGAACTCTATTTGACCGCCATGTCGGCAAAATGCCAAACCCAGCTCGCGCGTTCCGCAGTCCAGTTTTTTGCGCAAAGCGCTTGTAGTGCGGAGACCACACAGTCATATTTAAATCTCCTACTACCAAAACTGGGTTTTTTGATTGTATCGCCCAATCCCCTATCTCTTCCAGGTGTCTGTTCCTCCACTCAAAACGAGTTCCATTTCTGGGAGAAAACAGGTGGGTGGCAACCAGGGAAACAATTTGCCCTTTAAGAATTACATCCGCAACTATAGTTCTGACTACTTTCTGGTTTCCCCAAAATTTAAGGGCGACATTGGCCAGAGGCAGTTTACTGTAGATAGCTATGCCATCTGTTGGGTAATGGTGTGACGCAGAGTAGGGCAAAATATCCTGTAAAGCTTTTAATTCTTTCGCCCAAGGGTCGCTCGCTTCGGGAAAAATGGCGACATCCGGATTTTCTTTTCTCACCAGCGCCCTCACTTCTGAATACCGCCCTTTGCTTGGCCGGTCTACACTGAACAGGAAAATTCGCACCTGTTCTGAACTTTCACCGGCATTTACATATGGCGGCATGTACCAAGGTACGATTTCAGCTAAATTCAGGAGAATGCAGAATGCGCTAACAGCCAGCCACAATAACTTCCGGCGGGTCATCCCAAAGAAAAAGAAGGCACACAACCCAGCCAGCAGATATTGCACTTTGAAGTGGGAGGTCGCTTCTAAATATCGGTGCCACTCTCCCAGGTAGCCGGTCAGAGAAAGCAGCGTAACTGTA
>CAZJNL010000585.1:0-4189 GCA_964546515.1 uncultured Oscillatoria sp. | reverse complement strand
AATACTCCCAGGGAAAGCCCCACCGGCGCTTGTATTCGGTTGCAAGGATGAGCTCGGCTTCAGGGAGATTGCCGGCGAGATAGTCGTCGAGAGAGCTTTGATAGGGGCGCTGGAACATTTCCATCGCGATCGCAATTTTGGGGTTGAGTCGGTGGAGTGTTTGGAGAATCTCCAATTGCGCCAAGTGATCTTCAGGGCTGTCGTGAGTTTCCCCCAGGTAGACGACATTTGCCGGTGCTAGCTGCTCTTGAGCCTGCTGGCGGGTGAGTATCTGCTGTAGGAGGGGGCTGGATATCTTTTGGGCGCTAGTCGGTAAAGCGCACAGCAAGAGGATGCCGAGCGACCAAGCGCACAGTTTAGCGATATCATTTGTTCTCATAGAAATATTTGCCTCGCGCGGTTCGTCATCCCACCCTATTGTCTTTTGTATTAAGCTATCATTCCCTGTCATATTCTATTTATAGACGCTCCAGAGATGCCCAAGTCCAGCAAACACCCGCCCCCACCCGAAAGTGGGTTTGAAGTGAGCCGGTAGGAAAAGCCCTCCAGCCTTTCCAGGAGTCTACATAAAGATTAATATAATTTGCCATGACAGCCACCCCGTAAAAGCCTTACCCTGACTTCTACCCACCGGCACGGTTCGGTGAAAAGTATCAGATTTTCTGTTGAATTAGTTTCACACAGGTTTCCAGGAGTCTACATAAAGATTAATATAATTTGCCATGACAGCCACCCCGTGAAAGCTTTACCAAAATTACATCTCAGCCGCACAGCTCGGTGAAAAGTATCAGATTTTCTGTTGAATTAGTTTTGAATTGTTTCGGGCGGCGGCTGTCAGCTGGGTGAGATTTGAGCTGACGGCATTAAGGGCATGGGGAATTGGGCATTGGGCATTGGGCATCAGTCGGGGCGGGTTTACAGCAGATAAACTTTGAAACCAACAGACATCTAGGGTGAAGCAGGCCCTACTGTGCGATAATCATTGCCCGGAACTTAATACGATCTAACAGTCGGGCTGAGTGCGGGTTAAAAGAGGATTTATTTGAGTTTCAACCGGCATTCCCTTCAAAAATATCCCAGGAGTTATCGCTACCCGCCTCGGGAATATTGTCCTTAATCTTAATACTTTCTTTCAGTTCCGCTCAATTGCCCCTGATTAATTTTCCCCCCGGATAGTGGGTACAGCACCGACTCTAAGTCAGAAAAGCCTGACACGCGAGCCGATGCGAGCGCCGCAAGGCAAGCAGATTGTAAATTTACAATACCCGGGCGATTAGCTCTCGTCGCGGGAGTCGCCGGTAAAACCGGGAGAGGAGTTGTAGAGGGCGTCGAGCTGCTCGCGGGCGTCTTCTACCGTCATCGAGCGCATCACCAAAAGGGGTTCATTGACAACATTGCCGGCATCATCTAAAAATTCTGGGTGGGGCACAGCCTGAACTTGGGAGCGATACCGGTTAGCCTGGGGTGTGGCGGAGTAGGAGCGCTGGGATTCCAACCCGAGAGTCAGCAGAGAGCGGATCAAATTGCCGACTGCCAGAAAAGCCAGGGTGGTAAAGGCAAGAATGTAAAGCAAGTGTAGCATAGGGTTTTCCTCCAGGGAAGACAGATTATCTGCGAGTTACAAGAGACGTTTAAGAAGGTAATTACTTGTTAAATGGCCAGGAAAGCTCTGGTGAGCGAGCGTGGCTAGTCTTATTAATTTAGAGTTTGACATGCGCTTTGCTCAACCCACCAAAGGGAGTCAGCCATTACCGGACTTCTCCATGCGGTTGCGCACCGACACCTGCCAGCATTCCGTGAGCAGTTTGTGCCACGGCATCAAGACTTGCATTTCCACACCAGCTTGCCCATTGGTGACTTGGAGCAGCATCTGCGCCGCACTCACTTCCTGCTGCGCTTGCATCACCCGCGCCAGCAAGTCAGCTTGCCCCTCCGCCCCCAAGAAGCGGATTTCCTCAGCTTCCAGGAGCGCCCTCGATCGCCCAAACCAATACTGAAAGTCTTCTAACAGCGGCTCTAATACCGTCTTGAGCAAGTTGGGTTCCGGCAGATTGGGATTGAGCATAAATGGAAAGTCAGTTTCTAACCTAGCCTAATCTTAACGCGCTTTACATTTTGTAACATTTCGGAACGCTGGTTTCAAGAGGCGGCGTGGGGTGCGTTGAGAAAGCGCTGCAGGGAAACCCTGTTGACATTATAACAAAAATGTGCGCTTGAGTTCAGCCGCAGAAACAGGAGTGAAGGGCAGCAGTGGGAAAGCTGACTCGCTAAGATAGAAAAACAGTCCAACAGATTGATTAGCCGTTAAAGGTGATCCGCCAATGGTTCAGCAGCCGCTGCCACTCCCAGACTCTCCCGCTTCTGCCCCACCGCCCGAAAAAATCCACCTGCCCCGCACCAGCTCTTCCGAGCAGCTGAAAAAGATTCGCCACACAACCTCCCACGTCATGGCGATGGCAGTGCAGAAGCTGTTCCCCAAGGCGCAAGTCACTATTGGCCCTTGGATTGAGAATGGTTTCTATTACGACTTCGACCATCCAGAACCGTTTACGGAAAAGGATCTCAAAGCCATCCAGAAAGAAATGGTCAAGATCGTCAGCCGCAAACTGCCGGTGATTCGCGAAGAAGTCACCCGGGAGGAAGCGGAACGCCGGATTAGGGCAATCAACGAACCCTACAAACTAGAAATATTAGAAGGGCTTCAGGAACCGATCACTATCTACCACCTAGCAGACCAGTGGTGGGACCTGTGCGCCGGTCCCCATGTGGCCAACACCGGCGAGATCGACCCCAAAGCAATTGAACTGGAAAGCGTTGCCGGTGCCTACTGGCGCGGCGACGCCACCAAAGCCCAGCTGCAGCGAATTTACGGCACCGCTTGGGAAACCCCAGCGCAGTTGCAAGAGTACAAGCGCCGCAAAGAAGAAGCCCTCAAACGCGATCACCGCAAACTGGGCAAAGAACTGGGCTTATTTATCTTTGCCGATCCCGTTGGCCCGGGATTGCCCCTGTGGACGCCCAAAGGGACAGTCTTGCGCTCCCTCCTGGAAGACTTCCTCAAGCAGGAGCAGATCAAGCGCGGCTACCTGCCGGTTGTCACCCCCCACATCTCCAGAGTGGACTTGTTCAAAACCTCCGGACACTGGCAGAAATACAAACAGGACATGTTCCCCATGATGGCGGAAGACGCCGACGCCGCCGCCGCAGAACAGGGATTCGTCCTCAAGCCGATGAACTGTCCTTTCCACATCCAAATATATAAGAGCGAATTGCGCTCCTACCGGGAACTGCCCTTGCGCCTCGCCGAATTCGGCACCGTCTACCGCTACGAGCAATCCGGCGAACTGGGCGGCTTAACCCGGGTGCGCGGCTTCACCGTGGATGACTCCCACCTGTTCGTCACCCCAGAACAGCTAGATGCCGAATTCCTCAGCGTCGTGGATTTAATCCTTTTCGTGTTTAACAGTTTGCAGCTTAAGAATTTTAAAGCGCGTTTGAGTTTCCGCGATCCGGCTTCCGACAAGTACATCGGATCGGATGAAGCTTGGGAAAAAGCTGAAGGCGCGATTCGCCGCGCCGTGCAGCATCTGGGCATGGACTATTTCGAGGCACCCGGAGAAGCGGCGTTTTACGGGCCAAAATTGGATTTTATTTTCCAAGATGCCCTCGATCGCGAGTGGCAGTTGGGGACTGTGCAAGTTGACTATATTTTGCCAGAAAGATTTGATTTGGAGTATGTGCCGGAAGATGGCACCCGCAAGCGCCCGGTGATGATTCACCGCGCACCTTTTGGCTCGCTGGAAAGGTTAATTGGTATATTGATAGAAGAATATGCCGGTGATTTCCCGCTTTGGCTTGCGCCGGTGCAGGTGCGCTTGCTGCCGGTAAGCGACGAGTTTTTGCCCTTCGCGCAAGAGGTGGCTAACCAGATGCGATCGCTCGGCATTCGCGCCGAAGCTGACGCCAGCAATGAGCGCCTCGGCAAATTAATTCGCAATGCGGAGAAAGATAAAATCCCCGTGATGGCGGTTGTGGGGGCGAAGGAAGTTGAGACGAAAACTCTCTCGCTTCGCACCCGCGCTTCTGGGGAGTTGGGCGCAATGCCGGTGGCTGAGGTGATTGACAGGGTGAAGATGGCTATTTCGGATTACCGCAATTTCTAGTTTATGGGGTGGGGTAATCCCCCACA
>CAZJNL010000584.1:0-4198 GCA_964546515.1 uncultured Oscillatoria sp. | reverse complement strand
ATAGCGTGCGGTACATTTTTCGCTTTCGCCCTGTATCGGGGAGGGGAGACGCGATGAATCGCGTCTCTACAAGAGGAGAACCTCTGTAGCACACTTATTTGAGAACCGCTATACATCTGTTAGAGCTACGTCAGAGGAAAAGCCCCTGCGCCGATAAAGGCCGACTGGCCAGTAGGAGCGGGTTTACCCAAAATGTCTCTGCGAAGTTCAGATGCTAGTAAACCCGCCCCTACAAACTCAATTTTATGCCGGTTGACTTTGTGCCGGTGGATCTGTTATAATTTCAGGCGCTTATTTAATTAGTAACTAACGGGAGAAGATTAAAAAAAGTTACAAGTTCAGAAAGTCCAACCCAGAGCGAGACAGGTGCGTCCCACTTTGGCCAATATACCGGGTATAAATGGCGGCTGATCTTCCTTGCGTCCGCCGGTGGGGCTAAAGCTTAACTGCGAACTTTGGGCTTTAGCCCAACTACGAACTTTTGGGCTTTAGCCCAACTACAAACTTTTGGGCTTTAGCCCAACTACGAACTTTTGGGCTTTAGCCCAACTACGAACTGGGCGTTCTAAATGATTCCAGATTCAAAAGTGGGATGCTCCTTAGGGAGAGCCTATTGGTAAGTTAAGGTAAATTGGAGGAACTATGTTGTCTGCAAAACAGCTGATTCTGAGATTCCTGGGAGGGATTCTGCTGGGAGGACTGGCAGCTACCCCAGCGTTTGCCGGTCTTTCCGTAGAGGAAATTAATTCCATTGCGCGGCAAACTACGGTGCTGATCGCCGCCGGACTGACGCCAGAATTAATTCAAGAAATTGAGAACAATCGTAACAACCCCTTGGCGGGCGAAGAAAATAAGGAAGGAGTTTGGACTCCCGGTTCTGGGGTGATTGTCGCCAGACAAGGGAAAACCTACTACGTTTTAACTGTTGCCCATAACTTTCCCCAAAGACATGTGGACAAAAATAGGCCCTTTGGGATTCGCACTTGGGACAGGCAAGTTCACGTCGTCAAACAAATTAATGATAGCAGGGGGTGCCCGCTCAGCGGGAATGGAGTGCCAGCGGCTTTGGTAAGATTTGGCTGCCGGCTTTCTCGCAGCGATGTCAGAGGGATCGATATCGCTGTTGTCAGCTTTGAGAGCGATAAAGACTATGCCGTCGCTTCTCTGGGAAATGCGGATGAGGTCAATATAGGCGACACGGTTTATATTTCCGGCTGGCCCGATCCAGAAAAAGAAGCTGTCGGGCAAAATCCAAATGGCACACCGATATGCGGTAAAGCTAAAGTGCCGCGCCGGCAAAGGCGTTTAGCTTGGGGACCGGTGACGGGAAAGGTGAATCCCGACGAAGTGCAGAATTTGGGTTACAGCATATTTTATACGGATAACACTCGCACCGGCATGAGTGGCGGGCCGGTATTCGACAGTAACGGTCGCGTGGTTGGCAGTCATGGGTTGGGGCGCAGAAACAAGCCTGATTGTGGGGGCAATATTCAAATTGAGTCGGGAAGTAAATTGGAGTCTGGGGACAGCCCATCCTCAAGTTCCAGACCTCTTGACTTTACCAGCTTGAATCTGCAGTATAGCAGCTCTCAGCAGGTGAATTTGGCGCTCGAACTCATCAAACGGGTGGGGATGAATTTGCCCTTCAACCTCAATCCCCCTTCTGCCGAGTTGATTAGCAAGGGCCAAGCCACTGGGGGGATGCAGGCAATCGCTCAAGCTAGTGGCAAGGTGGAATTTGATGCCAAATCAGATGCTTTTGAAGACCCAAAGGATGAGGTGGATGATATCTATCAACTCTTTTCTTTTGGATTGAAAAATCAGCTGCGATTGTGCCCGTCAGGCGGTCAGGGCAGTCTCTTGCTAGACGATCGCTGCGAATAGGTGACCGGCACTCAACCTCAAATTCAACCTCAAAGCACCGGCAGCCCAGAAACCCGGTTTCTTTAAGAATCCGGGTTTCTCCACCGGCACAGGCAAGATGTCGGTGCGGCGAGATGGGGCGCGGAGGGGTTCCTCGATCGCCGGCAGTTTACTGATGCCCACACCCTCAGGGGAAGGGAAAATTTTGGTAGGGGGTCTTTACAGGAAGCAGACTATTCCCTATACTTCTAGTATTTTCGTCTGAGGGTGTGAGGAGCAAATATGGGTGTGAAACATTGCTTGTCCGGTGTTTTATTATTGCTGGTGTCCGCACCGGCAGCCTTGGCCGATCCGCCTGAACAGCTAACTCCAGTAGCGGAACCGACCGCTGTTAAAGAAAATCTAAAGCCGCACAAATTTTATGGTTTAGAAAAACGGGACTTTATGGGGGCAAACCCCCCAACCAGCTCCCCGCAAGAGCTGTCAACAGAATTCTCACGCCCCCACTCCGGAAAGCCCACCGGCACCTGTGACAGAAACGGCTCCCATTGCTGCAACTCCAGCGGTGGCTGAACTGATTCCTGCCGGTGAGGTTTCGGCTTCCGCAGAAGTTGGCGAAACTTCCCCAGAACCGCCTCATTCCGGCGATCCAGATGCAGCCGGTTCGCCAGATGACCCAATGGCTCAGGTGACTTCCGTGTCCCAGCTGTCGGACGTGCAGCCCACAGACTGGGCGTTTCAAGCTTTGCAAAACCTGGTAGAGCGCTACGGCTGTATTGCCGGCTATCCAGACGGGACTTTCCGGGGGAATCTCGCTATGACTCGATACGAGTTTGCTGCCGGTTTGAACGCTTGCTTGGAGCGCATCAACCAGCTAATTGCAGAAGCCGGATCAACCCCGGATTTTATCACCCAGCAAGACCTAGCCACCGTCCGCCGGCTGCAGGAAGAATTTGGGACGGAAATGACTGCTTTGCGCGGTCGAGTCACCACTCTGGAAAACCGCTTTCCCACTTTGGAGGGGCGGCGAATTACTTCCTCGACGACAGTGTTTGGCGGTGAGGTGATATTCGCGTTCGCAGACGCCACCGGCGGTGGCCCGCCAGGGGACGGTGCGACTAATACAATTTTAACTAACTTGGTGCGTTTGCAAACTATCAGCACTTTTTCTGGCAAAGATTTGCTGCGAGTTGAGTTGGGCGCGGGGAATGTTGCCGACCGGGGTTTCGCCAATCCGAATTCCCTGGGAACTGATATGGCTCTGCTGTCTTATCAGGGGGATACGAACAATCAAATTCAACTGGATTTGCTGGAATACCGGTTTGCTGCTTTTAATGACCGGGTTGTTTTCACTGTCAGACCGGCTGGCTTCAGCTTGAGCAGCGTGCGAGCAGCGTGCTGACTGCTAACTCTCCCTATTTTGACACGGGGCGGGGTGCGATTTCCCGGTTTGCGGAAGCCAGCCCCCTGTTTAAAATTGGCGCTCTCGATGCCGGTGTTGGTTTGGACTGGCTGATTTCTGACCGCATGCGCTTGCAAGTGGCTTATGGCACGCGAGACAGTAACGATCCCGACACTTCCCGGGAGCGCCGAGGCGTATTTGGAGCTAGCCACAGCGCTTTGGGCGTGCAACTTTTAACCCGATCGGCTGATAAAATTATCACCGGCTTGGCTTATATTAATGCCTATTCGCGCAATGGCAGCTTAGATACGTTTACCGGCAGCTTCAATGCGGACACGTCTGGGGCGATTGGCGAGCCGGTGCAGATTAATGCCGTCAGCGGCACCCTCCAGTGGCGTGCGGCTCGCAACCTCACCTTCGGGACTTGGGGCGGGATAATTTTCACCGATTCTACCACATCAGACGCTTCCGCAACCACCACGACTTACCTGTTTTCTTTGGGACTTTCCGATCCGTTTGGCAGGAAAGGGGACTTGCTCGCCTTTATGGCCGGTCAGCCGCCCAAACTGAGCAGCGGAAATGGGGTGACGGAAGATAATGACACCTCACTGCACTTGGAGGCATTCTACCGGTTTCGGGTGAGTGATAGAATAACAGTAACACCCGGCTTGTTTTACATTATCAATCCGGAACACGATGCGGGGAACGATGATATTTTGGTCGGAGTTCTGCGCACGACTTTCCGGTTCTAAAAGTGCCGGGAATCACCTCAGCCTTTAGGGGGGATTTCGTGAAAGCGGAGGGGGTTTACCCCACCCCCCTGCCCCCTCCTCGCTAGCGGCTACAGTTTATACAAATTTTGGGTATATGACTCCAGCCAAGCCCCTCACCCCCCCTCACCGCCCACACAAGGGGAGAGGGGGGAGAAAGAGG
>CAZJNL010000583.1:0-4202 GCA_964546515.1 uncultured Oscillatoria sp. | reverse complement strand
GGCGAGTCTCCTACCCTAACCTGGGATGAGGAGTACCAGTTATTTCAGGTGGCGCTTTCTTGCGCCGCCGGCAAGGCAAAGGTAGTCGCAGGCACCGGCTCAAATGTTACTTCTGAGGCGATCGCAGCTACGCAAAAAGCTGCTAAACTGGGATTAGATGGCTCTTTACAGGTGGTTCCCTATTACAACAAGCCACCCCAGGAAGGACTTTACCAGCATTTCAAGGCAATCGCCGAAGCGTGCCCCGATTTGCCCCTGATACTGTATAATATACCGGGGCGCACGGGTCAAGACCTGAAGCCAGAAACGGTTGCCCGCCTAGCGGAAATTACCAATATTGTGGCGATAAAAGAAGCGAGTGGCAACCTGGATCAAGCCAGTCAAATTCGAGCTGTGACGCCGGCTTCCTTCGCCATCTACTCGGGGGATGATTCCCTGACCCTTCCCCTGCTGGCCATTGGGGGTGCCGGTGTGGTTAGCGTTGCATCTCATCTGGTGGGCGAACGGCTGCAAACGATGATTCAAGCGTTTGAAACAGGCCAAACAAAAGTGGCCACGGAGATTCACCTGCAGCTTTTCCCCCTGTTCAAAGCCCTGTTTAAAACAACCAATCCGATTCCCGTGAAAACCGCACTCAGGCTTCAAGGTTGGGATGTGGGCCAGACGCGCTTGCCGCTGTGCGATGACCCAGCAGTTGATGTCAGCAAAATTTTATCGGCTGAGATGGCTAAGCTGTCCCTGCTCTGACGCCGGTGGCGCTAAACAGGTTTTTTGTCAAACTGAATATCTCAAAACCATGTCTAACTTTTGACAGTACGGGAAAGCTATATTTGTCAAAAGTTAGCAGTCAGCAGCCAGCAGTCAGCGGCCACAGCCTGGAGGGGAAAACCATCGGGCCAGTGGCAGCGCTCAGCTGGCAGCTGGCAGATAGAAGCTGGGAAAAAAACTTGATAGTTAACCGCTGATATCTAAATTTATTTCCAACTGTTAAGGAACAACTTATCTAAAGGATGAACATGAGCAAAAACGGCACGGCACCCGCTCTCAAAATTATCCCTCTGGGCGGGCTGCATGAAATAGGCAAGAATACCTGCATCTTCGAGTTCAATGACGAAATGATACTCCTGGATGCCGGTCTGGCTTTCCCCACTGAGTCGATGCACGGGGTTAATATTGTCCTGCCAGATATGACCTATGTGCGGGAAAACCGGCACAAAATTAAGGGGATGATTGTCACCCACGGTCACGAAGACCACATCGGCGGGATTCCCTTTCACCTGAAGCAATTTGACATTCCCGTTATCTATGGCCCGCGATTGGCGATGGCCTTGCTGGAAGGCAAGCTGGACGAAGCGGGTGTGGCGAACCGCACTGAGCTGCGAACTGTAGGCCCGCGCGACATGGTGCGCGTTGGCACCTCGTTTTTCGTGGAATTTATTCGCAACACCCACTCGATTGCCGACAGCTTTACCGTGGCGATCCACACACCTGTGGGCGTGGTGATTCACACCGGCGACTTCAAAATTGACCACACGCCGGTTGACGGCGAGCGTTTTGACTTGCACCGGCTGGCTGAGTACGGCGAAAAGGGGGTTTTGTGCCTGATGAGCGACTCGACCAACTCGGAAGTGCCCGGTTTTACCCCTTCAGAACGGTCTGTCGCACCCAATCTCGACCGCATCTTCGCGCAAGCCCCAGGTCGCCTGATGGTGACTACCTTTGCCTCCTCAGTCCACCGGCTCCAGATCGTTTTGGATCTGGCCTTGAAACACAACCGGTTGGTGTCTGTGGTGGGCCGGTCGATGCTCAACGTCATCGCCCACGCCCGCAATCTGGGCTACATTAAGTGTGAGGACGCCCTGTTCCTGCCTTTGCACGCTATCCGCAGTTTGCCTGCCGAGAAAGTCCTGATTCTCACCACCGGCTCTCAGGGCGAGCCCATGTCCGCCATGACGCGGATTGCCAATGGCGAGCACCGGCAGCTGAAAATCCGTGCGGGGGATACGGTGGTGTTTTCCGCCAACCCCATCCCAGGCAATACCATAGCGGTGGTGAACACCATTGACAAGCTGATGATGCAGGGAGCTAATGTAGTTTATGGCCGCGAAAAGGGGATTCACGTTTCCGGTCACGGCTGTCAGGAAGACCAAAAGCTGATGATTTCCCTGACTCGTCCCAAGTTTTTCTTGCCGGTGCACGGGGAGCACCGGATGCTGGTTCAGCACGCCAAAACCGCTCAGAGTGTGGGCATCCCCGCTGAGAATATGGTGATTATCAACAATGGCGACGTGGTGGAATTGACGGAAAACAGCATCCGCAAAGCGGACAAGGTGCCCTCTGGACTGGAGCTGGTGGATTCTTCTCGCTCTGGGGTGGTGCAAGACCGCGTGCTCAAAGAGCGCCAGCAGCTGGCGGAAGAAGGCGTCGTGACTGTTGCGGCGGCGATCGACTGGAATGGCCAGCTGGCGGCAGATCCGGAACTTCACCTGCGCGGGGTGGTGTCCTCAGTTGAGCGCGGCATCCTGCAAAAGTGGGTTGCTCAGACGATTGAAGACTTGCTGAGCGATCGCTGGGGAGAATTTGCCAAAGCCACCAGCGATACGGAGGTGGAGGTGGACTGGGCCGGTTTGCAAGTGCAGCTGGAGCGCGAACTGCAGCGCATGCTGCGGCGGGAACTCCAGAGCAGCCCGCTGCTGGTGTTTTTGATGCAAACGCCTAAGGAAGCGTCGGTGAAAGCGGCGGGACGCCGGCGGCGCACGGCGGCTAAGGTCGCTTCGTAACTGTGCATTTAATTTGCGCTATCCATCTCGATTTACCCGTTACGGTGCGGGCACGTAAACCCGCCCATACGGCCTGTTAAGGCATATCTGGAGGATCTGCATCCTTTTGATTATATGCAGATTAAAAGACTAACAGCTTAGGACTGGATCTGGGTGGAGCTCAGGGGTGGGGGGTGCCCGCCCCTATTATTGTGCCGGCTCTCCTTGCGTGGAGATCCGGCGATTTTGTGTTGGCTTGATTGCCCGAGGACTGCAACCTGCTTGTACTGGAAACGCTTTGCGCGAGAGTGTTTTGGGGCAGAGTCTGGGCACAGGTTAAACTTTTTTCACATGAGAGCAACAAGCTGTAACAAATATTTATAAAACTCAGGCAGCAGAAACAAAAAAATAAAGGTAGGACTGTAGCGGATTGGAAAGCGGATGGAGATATTTCATAAGATAGATATGGGGGTGCCGGTGAGCGGGGGTGAATAACCCCTGAGGTAGACATGGGGGTGCCGGGATGAATCACTTTTGGCCCGACGCCTACTCCTTTGAGAGTGGCCGGTGCTTTTGGCCAAGAACGCCCCCGCACAAAAGTGCTGAACTCCTAATACCACGCGAAAGGACTTCAAGTTTAACTCAATTCTATGGTTAAGCCAGCGAAGAATCCAGAAATCACCTCGTCCAATTCAGAACAGCTACTTGGAGGCCACTGGACTTTGAAAGAGGAAGAACGGCAAATGACGATCAAAGCTACTTCTGCCACCATTTATCTGGGCACGATTCCACTGAATGTTTATCAACTCCCTGATGGCGGTTACGCGGTCGATCAGATTGGAGTGATGAATGCCGTGGGCAAAGAGAAACAAGCATTGAACCGCTTTATCAAAGGAAATTCGCCGCTAGCTCTGCCATTCACAGGTTATAATTTTGCGCGAGAGGAAAGTATTCCTGTAGAAGGAAACATTCTATCAATAAAACCAGTTCCCCTGCAATTAGTTACAACATATTGGCTATATGAAGCTGCCAAAGGCAATCTGAAAGCTCAAGCTCTCGTCCAAGCTTGCATGGCAGAATCTATTGAGCGGCGGGCTGACACGGCGTTCAAGCTCAAGCGCACTGAGAAAGAGTACAATTTGCGATTTGGCGAAAGATTTGAGTCAGTTCTAACAGAGAACCGGCAAGAAATTATTGAGAGAAGACTTCCTGGCGATGACTTGTACTTGCCTGACGGAATTAATTAAGCAAGCCAACTTGCGGTTGCTCACTCACTCCCCGCCCCCATATTCCGCCTAATTACTTTTCGCAAAAAAAGCGAGGGTAGGGCGGTGGGGGGCGCAGAAATAATCGACGAAGATGGCCAGAGCCTCCGCGACCAGACAGACTGCTAACATTCCACCGCAGCGCCAAAACTTGGGCGCTGCGCAATTGCGGGATGAA
>CAZJNL010000582.1:0-4218 GCA_964546515.1 uncultured Oscillatoria sp. | reverse complement strand
GCCGTAATCAACAAAGAGCGCCGGGGCGACTATCACGGCGGCACAGTTCAAGTCATCCCCCACATCACCAACGAGATCAAAGAGCGAATCCGCCGGGTGGCGAGAGATACCAACCCGGATGTGGTGATTACCGAAATAGGCGGCACGGTGGGCGACATCGAATCCCAACCCTTTTTAGAAGCGATCCGGCAGTTCCGCAAAGATGTGGGGCGCAATAATGTCCTCTATATCCACGTCACCCTCGTACCCTGGATTCCCTCTGCCGGCGAGATGAAAACCAAGCCAACCCAGCACTCCGTCAAAGAACTGCGTTCCATAGGCATTCAACCGGATATTTTAGTCTGCCGGTGCGACCGGCCCTTGCAGTCCGGCATGAAAGACAAACTCTCAGAATTCTGCGACGTGCCGGTGGAGAGCGTGATTACCTGCCAAGATGCCAAAAGTATCTATGAAGTGCCCCTAATCCTAGAACGGGAGGGACTGGCGCAGCAAGTCCTGGAATTGCTGCAGCTAGAGCAGCGCGATCCCGACCTCAACCAGTGGCAAACCCTGGTAGACCGGCTCTATCGCGGCGGCGAAAAGATAGAGCTGGCCATTGTCGGCAAATACGTCCGGCTGACAGATGCCTACCTCTCCGTAGTAGAAGCCCTGCGCCACGCCGCCATCGCTATGGGCAGCGAATTCAACCTGCGCTGGATCAACTCAGAAGACATCGAAACTGACGGTGCCGAAGCCCATCTCCAAGGCGTCCACGGCATAATTGTTCCCGGCGGTTTCGGCATCCGGGGGGTAGATGGAAAAATGGCCGCCATTGAGTACGCCCGCCAGTCTCAAACACCCTTTCTAGGTTTGTGCCTGGGGATGCAGTGCGCTGTCATAGAGTGGGCGCGTCACCTCGCCGGACTGCAAGATGCCAACAGCGCCGAGTTTGACCCCAACGGGTGCAATCCGGTGATCAACTTGCTGCCGGAACAGCAAGATGTGGTAGATTTAGGCGGCACGATGCGCCTGGGGCTATATGCCTGCCGCGTTGCGCCCGACACCCTGGCGTTCAATCTCTACCAGCAAGAGGTAGTGTACGAACGCCACCGGCACCGCTACGAATTTAACAACGCCTACCGCAACCTGTTTTTAGACACAGGCTTCGCCATCAGCGGCACATCCCCTGACGGGCGCTTAGTGGAAATCATTGAACTGCGCAACCACCCCTTTTTCATCGCCACCCAGTTCCACCCAGAGTTCCAGTCGCGCCCCAGCATGCCTCACCCGCTGTTCAAAGGGTTTGTCAAAGCCGCGATGGCCCGAAAGAAACCAGCAACAGCAGCAGCACCGGCAGTGCCAGCTGAAGTATCCTGACACAGGAATTGCGGCGGCTTTGATATGAGGAGGTCTTGTGGCGCACTGGATCAAGATAAGTTATGAGCGGGACAAACAAGTATATGTGATCGATCTAGACCGCATCAGCGCTTTCAGCTTGTCTTGGAACGGTCGGCTAACCCTCTACTTGTCGAATAATCAAACCGGCATTGAGATTACTCAGCAGAGCGATCCAGAAGCCTACCACAAGATTCTCGACTACATCAAAGAAACCACTGGGTTTCCTTTACCGTGAATGGGGCATTGGGATGCAAGGGTTTTGGATGCAAGGATTTTGGATGCAAGGATTTTCCAGGACAATATGGCGGGGCACAGGCGAGACGCCTGTGCTACGTCAAAATTTTCTCTCGTTCCCAGGCGAAATCTCCGTAGGGGCGGTGCCACCCACGGAGACCGCCCCGGTGTGCGGCGTCAAACCTAGCCTTCTTCCTCAATCTTTGTTGCTTGTTCCTTTTCCCTAACCAGCTGCCAAGCCAGTTTAGCCGCACCGGCAATTCCCGCAGAATTGCCCAACTCCGCCGTCAGCAACTGCAAACCGGGGCGGCACACCGGCAGCACCCGCCGCTCAATTTCTGCCATAGTTGCCGGGAAGAAAAACTCCGCACTCGCCGCCACACCCCCACCGATGATAATCGCTTCCGGCCCCAGCACATAGATCAAGCTGGCCAAACCGGCACCCAGCTGGTGTCCGTAAGTCTCCCAGAACTCCAAAGCTTGCCGGTTCCCCACTTGCGCCATGTGCCCCAGTTCCGCCGGCTCGCAACCCATGCGCCGGCGAATCGCCTGCACCGAGACAAACTGCTCCAGCGAACCGCGATTGCCGCTATTGCACTCCGGTCCGTAAAGATCCAGCGTGATTAGCCCCAGCTCCCCGGCAGCGCCGGTGTAACCAACAAACAGCTTTCCATCTATAATAATCGCACCACCCACTCCCGTGCCCAAAGTCAGCACAATCAAATTGCGGAAATTGCGACCGGCACCCAGCCAAGCTTCTCCCAAACCCGCGCAATTGGCGTCATTCGCCAGAACTGCCGGTCTTTTGGTCTTTTCTTCGAGCCAGTCAGCCAGGGGCACATCGCGCCACCCCGCCAGATTAATCGCCACTTTGGCCACCCGACCCGCCGCATCCGCCGGCCCGGGCGTCCCCACCCCTATGGCCAAGCATTCCTGATTCGGGTCAAGTTGCCGGATCGCCTCAGCCATAACGCCCAACACAGCTGCCGGTGTGGCCGGTTGCGGCGTGGCCACACTCAACGATTGGCTGCAGTTGCCATCCGGGGTGAATCTCCCCAGCTTAATTGCTGTGCCCCCTAAATCAATTCCAATCACTTCAGGGATATTGCCGGAGTCTGTTTTCCCAGCAGCAATGTCTGCGCCCATACTCGAACCTTTAATATCTTTTGTTCCATTGTAGTTTGGATTTTAGATTTTAAACCGCAGATGAACGCAGATGTACGCAGATAATTCGGAGTTCAGCTAGTCCGCAATTCTGAAAGTCTTCAAAAAGGCTTGGAAATCTTTCTCGGCTTGCCGGTAGGCGGCTGCTTTCTGGTCAAGCGCCGCTTTGGTAATTTCTCTGTCTTGATATTGCTTTTGCGCTAATTCAAATTCCAGCTTTTTGATTTGGTAATTCTGCTGTTTCAGCGTTCCTTCAACGGAGCCTAACCAATTGGTAAAGCCCAGATTTTGCGTCTCCGGGTCTGTATTGCCGGCATTCCTGAGCGCCGACTCTCCCAGTTTGGCTTTCGCGGTTGCTGTCAGCCGGCGAAAGCTATCTAATGCCCCCTTAATTTGCTGGATGCGGCTCAGAGAGTTTTGCAAAGAAAACCTTTGATTGAGAGTGTCGCTGACAGGTTCGTCAGGAGAAATTGGTTGCTGGCTCAACTGAAGAGGTGAAGCCAAAGCATGCTGTGCCATGCCGGCGATCGCACTGGCAGCCGGTTGTGCGGGATGCTTCCAAGCAGACCAAAACATCGCAGCGACGGTGAAAGGAACGAGCGCTAAAGGAATAACTGCTGTCAGAAAAACTCGGTTGACTCGCACAGAAGATACCCCCAGACAAAATAAACTGTTAAACATTTAATTTTTTATGTGTTGCGGCGCGGCACGTCGCTCGTGCGGAGAGGCAACCTGTAGAGACGCGACATGTCGCGTCTCTACAAATCATCAGAGTGCGGGCGTTTTGGCCACCCCTCATAAAATAGCAAATTAGATGTGCGAAGTGCCGGTCGCCATGCGCCTGAGTTTAGCTACAGCAGCCGGTGGCAGAATTCCAGTTCTGGGGACGAGAGAAAAGACCGGCAGTGTTCGGTGAAGGTATTGAGCGGAAGCTCAGCAGTAGGGTGCTCTCCTGGAGGGAGAGCACCCCACAACCCCAAGTTCGCTCTGGGAACCCACCCCACAATCTAGCTTTCTCGCCGCAACTTGGGATTGACGAACTCGTTCAACCCCTCTCCCACCAGCGACAGCCCCACAACCATCAGCGTCAGCGCCAAACCGGGGAATAGGGTAGTCCACCAGATGCCGGTGGGCAGCGCCCCCAGCGCTAGGCGCAAATCCTGACCCCACTCGGCTGTTTCTTCGGGCAAACCCAAACCGAGAAATCCCAAACCTCCGAGGGTGAGAATGGCGTCAGCGGCGTTAAGGGTGAACACCACCGGCACGCTTTGAATCACGTTGAGGAAGAGGTAGCGGCTGAGCACTGTCCAAGTGTCGGCACCCATCGAGCGGGCGGCTTCGACAAACAGTTCAGTCTTGACGCTGACGGTGTGGTTGCGGACTATCCGATAGTATTGCGGGATGTAGGAAATACTCAGGGCGATGGCGGCAGTGAGGACTCCC
>CAZJNL010000581.1:0-4228 GCA_964546515.1 uncultured Oscillatoria sp. | reverse complement strand
GGCGGGTTTGCAGACATGCAATCCTAGAGACGCGACATATCGCGTCCTCTATTTCGCTGGTGAACCCGCCCCTACTGGCAAGAGAAGGTTCAGGGCGTGCCCCCGACTGCTGCCGCCAGGTGCGATAGCCCGCTGACACAGCGTGGGCTTGCCACACAGCGCCGGTGT
The DNA here is from genome assembly GCA_964546515.1 of uncultured Oscillatoria sp. Lineage (GTDB taxonomy): Bacteria > Cyanobacteriota > Cyanobacteriia > Cyanobacteriales > Oscillatoriaceae > Oscillatoria. Next base: position 4,060 of record CAZJNL010000581.1, on the reverse strand, counting down.
CTGGTAGTATTAGATACTATCAGCATTGCCACACAGCGCCGGTGTATGGTAATATTAGATACTATCAGCACCGGCATACAATTCCGATCTCTTATCCTCTCCGATAACTGGACTGGATCTCAAGCCACCTGTGGGAGAATTTCCCCAGCACACGCACCGGCGCTGAGACACCAACACTGACAGCGTCGCACCCAAGCGTGGGATGAACCCCACCCCCCAATACCCGAGGCGTGCAGGCACCGGAGGGGGAATTTTAGGGGGTTTTCCAGGAGTGGAAAAAGTTTCAATCATCCTTCTACTGTGCGACGCCGCACTGACAGCTTAAGCGTCCACTCCAAACCTTAATAAAATCTAACACACTATGAACTATTGCATCAACCCTAAGTGCCGGTATCGCGCCAATCCGAACCCTTCGGAATGCGGAGCCTCGTGTCACTATGAATTGCTCAGAAGTCAGCACGGATATGAGCTAGTCAGATCCCTGCGCGGCTTCAATGGCCACAATGCGGAGATATTTGAAGTCAAGCATAGAGACCGGCCTGAACCGCAAGTTATGAAGGTTCTGCGCGACAGCAGCTCAGACAGCCATCCCGAAAATGATCATTATTTGATAAACCTCTTTAAACGCGAGGCGCAAGTTTTACAGAAGCTGAGGGATCCAAAAGTTGCCAGATTTCATGAATATTTCATTTTCTCACCTCCCGATGCAACCGAGAGACTGCACTGCTTGGTCATGGATAAAATAGCGGGGCATAATTTGCAGGAGTGGGTGAGGTCGCACGGGCCAATTACCGCAGAACAAGCCCTAGATTGGCTCCGACAGCTAGCCCTGATTTTGGAACAGGTGCATCAAAACAATATTATCCACCGGGATATCAAGCCTTCCAACATCATGCGCAGGGAACCCAGTGGCGAACTGGTACTGATTGACTTTGGCGCAGTTAGAGAGCTTACGGAGACAGTCATTCGCCGGCAATACGCCACGATAATTGTTTCAGAGGGTTACACCGCGCCCGAGCAAAAACAAGGAAAAGCCGTTCCGCAATCCGATTTCTTTTCCGTCGGGCGCACCTTTGTCTATCTCCTAACGGGGGAAGAACCGAAAACTCTGGGAAATAACTCAAACCAAAACAAGATAAACTGGCGAGACAAAGCGCCCAACCTATCGCGTAATCTAGCCGATTTTATCGATAAACTGATGTCGCCGGAGATTAAAAACCGGCCTCAAAATCCGCAAGAGATTTTGCGGTTTCTGGAGACTATTGAACCGCGGCGTCACGCACCCTACAAACTGCTTGCCGGCAGTGGGGCGCTGCTGCTGGGACTGGCAGCAGCAACCGGCGGGTGGTATATAACTGGACTGGGCGGGTGTTCCAAAATTGGGATCAGGAGTTTTCCTCAAGGCGACGCTCTGAGTTGTGGGGAAGAAATCCTAATACCAAACGCTCAGGTGCCGGCAAAGCAAAACGGGGTGAGTGCCTTTGCTGATGGCAAGTACAGCGAAGCGATTAAGCTGCTAGGAAAGGCGTGGGAGAAGCAGCGCGATCCCGAAACTTTGATTTACCTGAATAATGCCCGACTGATGGAGCAAAACGCTTACGCTCACACGATCGCCGTTGTCGCACCCATCACCAACAACGAGGACAACGGGCAGGAAATTTTGCGGGGAGTCGCCCAAGCCCAAGATGAGTTCAATCACGATCAAGAAAAGATTCCTGGCACAGGTTTGAAAGTCCTGATTGCGGATGATGCCAATAACAAGAACAAAGCTAAACTCATTGCAGAGGCGCTGGTGTCGAAAGGCGACATTTTAGCCACTGTCGGTCACTTTTCTAGTGACACAACTCTGGCGGCACTGCCTGTCTACGAGCAGCACCAGTTGGTCTTGATTGCTCCAGCCAGCACCTCATTAACCCTTGGATCTCACGGCAAAAATACCAATCACGTTTTCTTTCGCACCGTACACAATAATTCCGTATCTGCCCCAGCTTTAGCTGGCTATCTGATCAACCGCGCCCAGCAGAAAAAAGCGGCAGTCTTTTACAATCCCCTGAGCGATTACAGCAAAGATTTGCGGGAGCAATTCGACAGTAGCTTCAAGGCGAGTGGCGGAAAAGTCGTAGAGGAGGTTGATTTGTCTGTCGGCTCCTCCTTCAATGCCGGTGCTGCCATAAACCTGGCGCAGAAAAAAGGAGCGACAGCGCTTGTCTTATTTCCGGACAGCCAGAAGAAGGAATTTTCCTTTCTACATACCTTACCGGTGATTACAGCCAATCAGGGACGTTATTGGATGATGGGAGGAGATAACCTTTACAATCAGGAGATATTAAATATCGTAGGGCCAATGGCGGCGAACCGCTTGGTGGCGGCTATTTACTGGCACAGTTCCAGCAGTCCTAACCCAGAATTTCCCAAAGCAGCTAAAGATTTGTGGGGAGGAGGAGTCAGCTGGCGCACGGCTTCAGCCTATGACGCCACTCGCGCACTGATAGCGGCTTTAGAAAAAGCAAAAAAACCTCAACAGAACCGTTCTGATGTGCGGCAGGCTTTATCCGATCCCGACTTTAAAGCCAGCGGCGCTACGGGGACGATTAGTTTTAGCGACGACGGCGAACGGAAGGAACAGGTTATAGAGCTGGTCAAAGTAGTGCGGGATAAATGCTCTACAGGTTATATCTTTGTACCGGTAGACGCTTCCGAAGACAGTGCCCAGAGCTTAGATTGCCCAGCCAAACCATAAGACAAGCTACCGCGATAAAATTAAAAAATTTGCTCCAGTCTGTGAAAATCTCGTTTCACCTCTTCCCAAAGAGAGCGATTGTGAGGGTCAGTCCGCAGGGCTTTTTTCAAGTAGATTCTCGCCTTATCCAGCTGTCTCTCTGCAATCAGGTGACGTCCCCAGCGCTGATAGGCGATGGCTTGCCACTGGCGCACTTCTGGGTCGTGGGGGATGCGCTGCGCCAGTGCTTCCACCAGTGCGATCGCGCGGGGAAAGCGCTGGTATTTGAGCAACTCCTGCAACTGCAAATAAGAGTTCCGTTTCAGCTGCAGCTCAACTTCCGACAGCTGGGGATTTTCTTCAAACTTCGGCGGTTTGCGCGTCACCTTGACTGCCGGCGGCGGATTTTCCCTTGACGGAGAGGCACTCGCCGGTGTATAATGTCGCGAATTATTTGACTCAGACTGGGTGCAAACGTCGAGCAAAATTTTGTAAGCCTCGTGCAGCTGTATAAACTTCTCGTGCGCTTGCCGGTTGCCCGGGTTGACATCCGGATGGTACTGTCGCGCCAGACGCCGGTAAGACGCCTTAACTTCCGCCACACTCGCTCCCGCTCTCAACTCTAACATTCGATAGCAATCTGCAAATCTTCATTTCCTTGACACCACACACAAAAAAATGGCAGAACCTAGCTGAAGATTCTGCCATTTTTAACGTTTCTCAGCACAGGGAAAGCAAAAATCCGGTATCTTTAAGCAGCGGAATTGCTCAGCCCCAGGCCCTAGACAGGGCGGTCCTCAATCACCCGGTCGATCAGCCCGTACTCCTTAGCTTCCTGAGCGGACATGAAAAAGTCGCGATCCATGTCCTTCTCAATCCTGGACAGAGGCTGGCCGGTGCGGTCAGCGTAAATTTGATTGAGCTGAGAGCGGATGCGCAGGATCTCCCGCGCTTCGATTTCAATATCGCTCGCTTGCCCGCGCGTGCCGCCGGAGGGCTGGTGGATCATGATCCGCGAGTGGGGCAGGGCCAGACGTTTGCCCTTAGTGCCGGCAGCCAGCAGGAAAGACCCCATCGAGGCAGCCAGTCCCACACAAATCGTCACCACGTCCGATTTAATGTGCTGCATGGTATCATAAATTGCCATGCCTGAGGTGACGTAACCGCCTGGGGAATTGATGTAGAGGATAATATCCTTACCGGCATCTTCCGAATCCAAGTAGAGCATGACAGCGATAATTTGGTTCGCCAGTTCGTCGTCAATGTCTTTGCCGATAAAAATAATCCGCTCCCGGTAGAGGCGATTGTAGATATCAATCCACTGGGTATAGGAATCCCCGG
>CAZJNL010000580.1:0-4228 GCA_964546515.1 uncultured Oscillatoria sp. | reverse complement strand
GAAAAAATTTCCCCTTCCCAGGAGATGACCCGCCTCTCCTCAGAAATTGACCGGCTCAAAGGGCAGCAAAACGGTCTGGAGGAATTCGTGGCGCGGCAGAAAATCCAGCTAGACGCCTTGAAGAAAGAATTCAAGACGCGCCCAGAGATCGAGCAGATAGAAAGTTTGACCGACATAATTGTAGCGCTGCAACAGTACCATGACCAGCTGCCGCCGCGCTCGTGACTCACAAGCTCAGATGACCGCTTTACAGCAGCAGCTGGAAACTGCTATTATCCCAGCGCGAGTTGAAGCTGCCGGCGAGCGCTGGGGAGAAGAGATTAACCAGCGGCTTCAAGTCACTCAGCAGCCCTATGAATAGTTCCTATAACTATAAAAATTTATAGAAAAATCTCTACAATTCTAGTTGGTAAGGAGTTCCCCTTACTGGCCAAACTACAATGGCCTGTATGCCGTTAGCGTCAAGCGCACCACAGAGCCGCGCATTATTGAGGAATTGATGAGACTGTTGGCGAATTGATATGGGGTCAATACCCACCCTATGTCTCTCCCCCGTACCCAGGTCGAGAGGGGGGATAATATTACGTCTGGTTGATTTACTTTAATAATGAACCGCATTGACGCCAAGTACGCGCCCGAAGGAAGAAGAAAGAGGTAGAGGGATAGAAAAATTAATTAGCGGGAAATTGACTGGACATGATATAAGAGGCGTGTACGGTCGAATTTGGCGCGTCGCGCTTCACGGATTCGCCAACAGCATCCGCTCGCGGGGAGGGGGAATAATTTCTCTCTTTCATGGGGAATGACCGGCCCCTTGTGGGCAAAGCAGGGCGTGAGGGGGATCTGTACATGGCAGCCGAAACGCGAATTACCTAATATCCGGAAGAAAGCATATATACAAAACCCGTCTAAACTCGGGTTTTTGTGAAAATCATTTAATCGTAAATTATCTCATTTCGGGTCAGTCGCCCCGAAAAAATGGCCGTGTTGCCGGGTAGTGGAGTGGAGTGGTCAGGTGCCGGTGCCGGTGAGCGGTGACCGAGCAGGGGCAATTTCACCCCGAAAAGCAGATTTGCCGCACCCCCGCAGTGCCGCCTTAGGGCAAATTTCCTAATATCCGGAAGAAAGCATATATACAAAACCCGTCTCAAGTCGGGAATTTGTGAAAATCATTTAATCGTAAAATATATCAGCTATGGTTTCTCGTTTTCTCGTGCCCAGCTCAAGCTGGGAACGAGCGCTGCGGTGGGAGCGGACAGAACCAGCGCCAGGGAGGCTCAGCCTTCCTTAGTTTATCTCCCCCTTTCCCCTCACGTTTCAGCAGCCGGCACCAGAACCGTTAAACCCTTATGTGCGTTCAACTTCCACCGGCACCGCCCCAATCACTTCACCGTCGATTCTCCACCGCACCGGCATCCGCCCTACAGTGCCGGTGGTGCCTCCTGTGAAGCGCCGGCGGCGTCTGAAGATCCCTCTACCGCCTCGATATACTGACTCTCGATCAGGAAAGCCCCTTTGGCAAAGCGAACGCCCCAGTATCCACCAGGACGCCGGTCGAGTACCACCCCTTCCTCGCCAATCCGAATCACATTCGGCGGGCGCAGCATCGGTTTCGGTTCAGCAGTTTTAACGTAAGGCGGTAGCGCCACCACTCGCACTTTGTTACCAACGGTAAATTCTTTAGACATAGCGTTGCTCGGGGTTCTAAACTAAGCAGTTAGGTACAGAGCGTCCCACTCAAGTATGACCTATCTTAAAGAAGCCGGGTGCGTTCCGCCAGATCACTCCTTCAAAGTAGTGCGCGTTGCCAGACAGGAACTGCTCAAAGAGCTGCCTTGGAAGCTCCCCTCTCTCCCCCTTTCCTGAACCTCGCGCCGCCCCCTGCGGTGTGGGCGGTCGTGCGGTGAAAGTCCCACACCCTGTAGTTGTTGCTTCATAAAACCTATGTTTTCACGCCGGCTGCTGCTAGCGCAGTTATTCTTATTGAGCGGGTGGGTATTGACAGGATGCTTTCCGAAACAAACAACTCCCATCGGAAGGTTGACAGTTGGTCTAGTCAGCTATGATACAGGCTCCCGCTCTCTAGAAAAGTATCAACGCTTTAAGGATTATTTAGCGCAGCAGACCAACAGCATCGTTGAGCTGGAGCCGGTCTATAACGAATTGAACGCTCAGGAAAAAATTCAGCGTCAAGTTTGGTCTGTCGTGTTTGCTCCCCCCGGTTTGGCAGCCATTGCCATCGCTCAAAAGCAGTACATACCCCTGTTTCCCATGCAAGGAGTGAGCAATTTACGCTCCGTTGTGGCAGTCCGAGAAGATAGCCCCATCCAAACAATAGCAGATATGCGTGGCAAAGTCATTGCCTTGGGAGAGCCCGGATCTGCTGCCGGCTATTATCTGCCCCTGTATTACTTGTACGGTTTAACCCTAGCAGAAGTGCGCGTTGCGCCAACTCCTAAAACGGTTCTGGAATGGATAAGTTCTGGCACTGTCGATGCCGGCGCTCTGTCTGAGGATGAGTTTGAGCGCCTGCAGGGGGAATTTAGCCAAACCAAGTTTCGGATTGTGCACACCAGTCGGGGGATTCCGACCGGGGTTGTACTCCTCGCGCCTAATGTAGAGCCAAAGCAACAGGAGAGAATCAAGACAGCGATGAGCCAAGCAGCTTCGGATATTGCAGGGGATGCCGGTTATATCCCCAATGCTAAGGTGCCAAACTATGAAGAATTAATTAAAATAGTCGAAAAAGTCAAGCCCATAGAAGCCAGAGTCCGCCAAAAACCGGCAGTTCTCACCCTGGATAACAGCACTGCCGGCAACTAGAAGCAACAGATAATTTTAGCGGTAAAAATGTTATCATATTTTTGCGCAACTGGCAAGCCGCCTGCCCCCGTCACCCCCAGTAAAGGGGGTGTGCGTCTGCGGGAAAGCCAACGCCGTCTGCGCAAGCAGCCAACGCAGCACCCACCACAATCACCCATGTCCAGCACAGCACCAGAGATACCACATGGCACTGTAATCGGCAAACGCTACCAGATTGAGAAAGTTCTGGGAAAGGGGGGGTTTGGAAGAACCTACCTGGTGTTTGACGCTTATCGGTTCAGCGAACCCTGCGTCCTTAAGGAGTTTGTACCTACCGGGACAGATGCATATGTCCTGCAAAAATCTCGCGAGCTGTTCTACAGAGAGGCAAATATCTTGCGCAAAATCGATCACCAACAAATACCCAAACTTCTGGCTTGTTTTGAGGAGGACGAGCGGCTGTTCCTCGTGCAGGATTATGTAGATGGCAAAACCTACTCGACTTTGCTCACAGAGCGCCTTTCTAAAGGCCAAGCTTTTTCGGAAGCGGAAGTGATTCAGTGGCTGAAGGATTTGTTGCCAGTTTTGGACTATATCCACCGGCAAAAGATCGTTCACCGAGATATTGCTCCCGATAACATTATGCTGCCCCAAAACCAATTGAAGCCGGTGCTGATTGATTTTGGTGTGGTTAAGGAGATAATAACCCAGATTCACGCCAGCAGCGGTTCTATGAACCCGAACCCAGCTTCACTAGTAGGAAAAATTGGCTACGCCCCACGGGAACAAATCACTATAGGTGAGTGCTTCCCCTCCAGCGATCTCTATGCGCTGGCTGTTACCGCAGCCGTACTCCTGACCGGCAAACGGCCTAACTTGTTGCGAGACGGGTATTCCCTAGAGTGGAAATGGCGCTCCTATGTGCCGGTCAGCGATGGCTTGGCTCAGATCCTCGACAAAATGCTAGCCGACAAGCCCCAAGATCGCTACGAGTCAGCCCGAGAAGTCCTCGACGCGCTGTCGGGAGTGACACCCCTCGTAGAAAGAGCGGTGAGTCAGTATCTTGGCGCAGCCGCCCCCGATGATGGGACGGCGATTGTCAGTCCGGTCAAACCCTCTCCCGCACCCGCGCCTCAAGCCGCCGGTCTTACCTCACTCGACCCAGCTTTTATAGAGCGGTGCCTGCAAGAGCTGGCTCGCTGTATTGGACCTGTGGCGAGTTTTATCCTAGAAGATACGCTGACCCTACTTCCGCAATCATCTCCTCAGCAATTTGTTGAAGCGCTAGCAGCAGAAATTCCCAACTCTCAAAAAGCCTCCGAATTTCGGCAGCGCCTGCTTGAGTGAGCTGTTACCCGCGCTGTCCGTTTCTGTACGTCACAAGAAACCGGGTTTCTTCTGGTGGGGAAGCTGAAAGAACGAGTAG
>CAZJNL010000579.1:0-4229 GCA_964546515.1 uncultured Oscillatoria sp. | reverse complement strand
TGGCGAATAGAATGATGCTGTTGGCGAATTGATATGGGGTCTTACCCCACCATAAGCCTCTCCCCCGTACCCAGGTCGAGAGGGGGGGTAATATTACGTCTGGTTGAATTACCTTAAGAATGAACCGCCGCCGTGAAGGTACGCGCCCGAAGGAAGAAGAAAGAGTCAGAGGGATAGAAAAATTAATTCCGGGCAATTGACTGGACATGATATAAGAGGCGTGCACGGTCGAATGTGGCGCGTCGCGCTTCACGGATGAGCCAACAGCATCATAGAATGAGCGGCTATACAAATAAAGTCCGCCTGCGCGTAATTCTGAATAAATTCAGTAAATAAATAGGGTTATTTCGTCTGGATGGCCATCTTATTGTATTGGGTAAAACGACTATAACCTCCTGTAGAGACGCGACATGTCGCGTCTCTACACCTGCATCTCACGGATTATTTAGAATTGCTATATTAGAATATGATAACAGCAGGAATCCGGTTGCCTTGCGGCGGTGATGGGTCGAGCGCCGGTTGCAGCTGGCAAAGTCTTATCAAGAAGTGAATGACGCGACAGTCGAACGGGCACAGGAACTGCAACAGCAGGGTTTAGGGACAATCGATGCGCTGCATGTAGCTTGTGCCGAAGCGGCTGGAAGTGACTATTTCCTGACTTGCGATCACCGGCTCATCCGGCGCTATCACGGGAGTCTCAATGTACTCAACCCCGTTAATTTTGTATTAGCCATGACAGGAGGACAAGAATGAGGGACGTGAAAATGCCAACGCAACAGGAAGTTATACAGGAAGCCTTGGAGATTTTGTGGGAACACATGGAGCCATCGAAAATTGCTCTTTTGGTATCTATGTTGCCGGTCGGTGAAGGCGACTATTTTCCCCTCAAACACTTCCCGCCATAGCGTCAAACCCAGTCCCACTTGTTCCAGCCAAGTTTCCGTCAGGGGAACATAACTTGTCCCCCGCAACTGGTAAATCTGTAAAACGGTCATTTATAAAGAAAACGTCAAGCAACAAGAAACCGGGGTTCTTGTGCTGGGTAAGCCAGAAAAACGAACTAACTCCTACAGAAGAACCCCGGTTTCTGGCCACCTCGATGCTTAACAATTACTTTATAAATCAGCTCTAAGAAAACCTCAACCGAACAGCCTTGCCCACACCCTAGCACATCATCTCTCTTCCTTGGCGTCCTACCCTGCGGGAAGCCGTATGCCGTAGGCATTCCCGTAGGGTGCCGCGCGTCTATGGCGGTTTTATCCCCCCACCAATTCCCGCACCAACTGAGCCAGCAGCTGAGCACTGTCCGGAACCGCCAGCGATCGCGCCCGAAAAGCCATTTCCTGCAACTTTTCGGGCGATCGCAACAGCCCCAAAACCTTCTCTTCCAGCAGCTCCGGCGTCAAGTCCCTTTGCCGGAAAACCGCAGCCGCACCGGCACTGGCAAACTCCGTCGCATTGAAAGCCTGGTGATCCTCCGCCGCATAAGGATAAGGAATCAAAATCGCCGGCGTACCCGTCACCGCCAGTTCAGTCAGCGTACCCGCACCGGCACGGCTAATCGCCAAATTCGCCCGCTGCAGCAGCCCCGCCATATTCTCATAAAACGGCTGCTCGAAATACTGCCGGTGCTGCAAACTCCCCGCCTCCGGATCGCTCTCCCCCGTCTGGTGGACAACCCACGCCCCCGCCTCAAACCACGCTTTAGCGCACTGGCGCACCAGCTTGTTCACCGCCACCGCCCCCTGAGAGCCACCCGACACCACAATCAGGGGCGCGTCTTGCGGAACCGGCAAATCCAGCGGTTGCGCAGACAGAAACTGCTCGCGCACCGGCGTGCCCACATAAACCGTCTTGGCGCGGCGGAGGTATTGAGCTGCAGACTCAAACCCAGTCGCCACCGCAGAGCACCACGGGCTGAACCAGCGCGTCACCGTCCCAGGCAAAGCGTTGGACTCGTGCAGAATTGCCGGCAGCCCCAGGGAGCGAGCCGCTATAATAGCCGGTGCGGCAATATAGCCGCCGGTGGTGAGCACGCCCTGAAATTGTCCCTCTTTGAGCAAGCGCCGCACCCGGAGAATGGAACCAACCAGTCTGAACAAGACTAGCAAGCTGCGCAGCCCCCGCTGCTGGAATCCCTCCACCTCAATGGTGTGCAGGGGATACTCCTTGGGAACCAACTGGGTTTCCAGCCGGTTGGGCACCCCCAGCCATTCAATTTCATAGTCGCTCAGCTGCTCGGCAGCCGCCAGCGCGGGAAACAAATGTCCCCCCGTGCCACTCGCCGCAATCAGCAATCGGATCGGTTTGTTCGCCACTGTCTCTGTCTCTCCTGCAAGCACTCACCGGCTCACCTTTCAATTTTCGATCTTCGATACCAGGTTTCGCCGCTGATTTAAAACATAAAATCTCAATATAAAATAAGCAGACCGCTACAATCAATAAATAGCCGTCCCTTGCTGTCTCTACCCCGCTATTGAAACTGCCACGCCATGCGCAATCCCCTGACTCTACTGCCACGCCTTTCTCAGCAGACTCGCCGCCAGACAAACACGCGACTCATGCCGCCCCTGCTCGGTTTCGCCATTTGGTGCGCCGGCATGTTCGGTGCCGGCGCTGCCATCGCCGCCACTCCCGACACCGCGCCCCCGGAACTGAAAAACCTCTTGTCCGAGATTGACGCCGCCGCCAACGCCCGCGATCTTGAGGGGGTGATGCAGTTTTACAGCAAGAATTTGAGCCATGCCGACGGGTTAACCCACGACAGTCTGAAACGCGCCTTGAGCGATCTCTGGCAGCGCTACCCCAAACTGAGCTATCGCACAGAACTCGTATCTTGGCAAGCCGATGGCAGCGGGATTGTCGCGGAAACGGTGACAACCATCACCGGCACCCAGTCAATGACGGATAGAGAAGTCGCCCTCTCAGCCACCGTGCGCGGGCGGCAGCGCTATGAAAACCAAACAATTGTCCGGCAAGAGATTTTGGCGGAACGCAGTCAGCTGACTTCAGGCGAGAACCCTCCCAAGGTTGAGGTGAAATTGCCAGAACAGGTTCGCCCCGGACAGGAGTTTAACTTTGACGCCATCGTTGTCGAACCCCTGGGCGATAACTTGCTGATCGGAGCAGCCTTGGAAGAGTCCGCTAAGGCGGAAACCTATTTCACGCCCCCACAGCTGAAGCTGGAACCTCTGGCAGCTGGGGGGATTTTCAAGGTGGGGCGAGCGCCGGCACAGGCAGATAGCCGCTGGATTTCTGCAGTCTTGGTGCGCCACGACGGCATGACGATGATTACCCAGCGCCTGCGCGTCGTCGGTTCCAATACCCCATCGAGCTCCGCCAACCCCTGACATGGGGTGCGCCGTTTCGCACTGTTTGCAGTGAGTGGCTCTCAACCCTCACCCCTCCAGGCTGGTTCAGGACTAAAGTCCTTACTACAAACATTGCCGTATAAAAAAGATTGTCTGCAAAGAGGATTGATGATTTCTGTTCAAGACCAAATTGTTCTGATCACCGGCGCGAGCAGTGGCATTGGCACAGCCTGCGCCCGGATGTTTGCCTCCCACGGCGCTAAACTGATTTTGGCAGCGCGGCGTCTCGACCGGCTCGAGCAGCTGGCTGCTGAACTCAGCGAGAAGTTTGGCAGCGAGACGCACTTGTTGCAGCTGGACGTGCGCGATCGCGCTCAAGTTGAATCCGCCTTGCAATCCCTGCCGGCATCCTGGGAATCGGTGGATATTTTGATTAATAATGCCGGTCTGAGTCGGGCGCTGAACAAACTGCACGAGGGCAACATCCAAGACTGGGAAGAAATGATCGATACTAATGTCAAGGGTTTGCTCTATGTGACGCGCTTTATCGTTCCTGGAATGGTCAGCCGGGGGCGCGGTCATGTCGTGAATATCGGCTCGATTGCCGGTCGCGCCGCTTATCCGGCAGGCAATGTTTACTGCGCTTCCAAAGCCGCTGTCAGAACTATCTCGGAGGGGTTGAAGCAGGATTTGTTAGGCACGCCGGTGCGCGTCACCGAAATAGATCCGGGCATGGTGGAAACGGAATTTAGCGTGGTGCGGTTTCACGGGGATGCCGACCGCGCTAAAAAGGTCTACCAAGGTTTGACGCCCCTGACGCCAGAAGACGTTGCTGATGTCGTGTTTTTCTGCGTCACCAGACCGGCTCATGTCAATATCAGCGAGGTGTTGCTAGTGCCGGCAGACCAGGCAAATGTC
>CAZJNL010000578.1:0-4236 GCA_964546515.1 uncultured Oscillatoria sp. | reverse complement strand
ATCCGAGAAACCCGGTTTCTTTAAGAAACCGGGTTTCTTAACCTGCGGACGTTTCGGTAGCCAGCGCCACACCTAACAGACATCCGCCGCCGTTTCAATTTTTGTATCAACTCGCACCCCCCATCTGCGGCAAGTTAACTTAGATATAGCAGGGCGCAACCCACTCGATTTCCTCAGGAGAAACCCGCGATGAACACTCACCTCAAAGCCAAGCAACCGCAACATTTCTTCAACAAAACCAATAACACCGGCACCGAGCGTCTCCTCACGCTCACCCTGCTCGGGCTGCTGTCTGCCGTGACTTTGCCGAGTTGCGGTGGTGGCTCATACCAGGATGCACAAATGGAAATGGAACTTTCAGCGCCACCGGCACCGCCGTCGGCAATGGCTCCACCTGCGCCGGCTAACCAGCAAGCAGCCGCTGCAGAAGCGCCGCGTTCGCAACCCCAACTCATCAAAAAAGCTGAGCTAAACCTGCTTGTAAAATCCATCGACCAAAGCATTCGAGAAATTTCCGCCATCGCGCAAAAACAGCAGGGAGACATACTGGGATTGCAAGATAGCAAACCCCAAGATCCCAGCAGCCGCCACACCGCCTCGCTACAGATTCGCGTTCCGCAAAATAAGCTGGAAACCACCATTAACGCCCTCGCCAAACTCGGATCCGTGCAGTACCGATCCCTCACAGTAGAAGCCGTAACCGCTCAACTCGTCGATAGCGAGGCGAGGCTGCGAAATCTGCGCAAATCCGAAGAAATGGTATTAAAAATTATGGAGCGCTCCGGCTCCGTTGGCGATGTCCTCAAAGCAGCCAAAGAACTGAGCACCATTCGCGAGTCGATTGAGCGGATCGACGCTCAGCTGAAAAGCCTGCGCAACCAAGTTGCATACTCCACGATTAACTTAAACCTGGAAGCCGCTATTTCTGCCTCCGCGCCGGGGCAGCCATCCCTCGGTTTGCGCATGCAAGAAACCTGGGGCAAAGCAACCAATTCCCTCAGCGAATTAACCTTTAGCTTGTTTGCTTTCATCCTTTGGTTACTCGTGTTCAGCCCCTATCTCCTGCTGGGTGCCGGTGCCGTCTACGGCTTAAACCGGCTCAGAAAGCACAAAAAGTAGGGTGCCTTCCCCACAGCCTAATACCAATTTTAGAGCAATGGACAGTAGAGACGCGACGCTCGCGTTCTACAGACTGCGTAGCGCTGGCGCGCCCGCAATGCGCTAACGCGCATCGCTTCGCTAACGGAACGGGCCTTCCCTCAGGGACATCATCGACAGGCAAGATGCCTGTCCGACGAGCTATATCCGTAGGTGGGAGTGCGGCTAACGCGCCCGCAATGCGCTAACGCGCATCGCTTCGCTAACGGAACGGGCCTGCCCTCAATGTCTAATGTCCTAACCAATGTGGCAAGTGCTATATTTTGGGATGAAACACTTGAGAAATCCCCGCAGGGGCGGTGCGGCACGACCGCCCCTACTATCTATTTCGCGATTATAGCAATGGACAGTAGAGACGCGACATGTCGCGTCTCTACAGACAAGGCATCTCGCCTGCCCTCAATGTATAATGTCCTAACCAGTTTGGCTAGTGCTATAAATCAAATTGGTATAATTCCCTAGAAGTAGGGTGCCGTTCCGAGCGGTAAGGCACCCCAAGGAATGGGGTGCGTTCCCCCCCAGGGTAACGCTACGAACTACCCGCCATTCAGGGGCAACTTCTTATTCCGGTAAGCCGTTTCCAGAACATTGAAAACCTCATCTATATTCGCCCATTCCGAGTTAGTCATCACCACAAAACAAAGACCTTCATCCGGGTAAATCCCCAAGCGAGTTATCGTCTTCTGCTGACCTCCCACAGCTCCAATCCGCCTTCTCCAGTTAGCCTAGCCGATACCAAAACCCATGCTGGCGCTGATAAAGGTGCCATCGCTAAGTTGGCTTCCTTTCCAGAGGAAATCTTCTTTCATCTTAGCCGAAACCACATCTTCCCGATTCATCAAACCGTTGCAGTATTGCGCTAGATTCTCCACAGTGGAAATAAAACCGGCAGCCGGCAGCCTCCTGCTCACATCCACACTCCCGGATCTCTTATACGTTCCCGTGTCTTTATCGTAGCGGTATCCCACCGCGCGGCGCGGAATATTCACCCACTCGTAATCCGGCTGGAAAAACGAGCCTGACAGGTAGCCCGCTCCCGGATGATTGGGAAAGCGTGCCGGTGTCATCCCCAAAGGCACCGCTATTCCGTCGCGCACTTTTTCCCAGTACGTCTTCCGCTCACCGGCTCTTTCAATCGCCATTCCAGCCAGCGTATAGCCGTAAACCGAATAACTATCTTTCGTTCCGGGAATGTAAAGCAAATGATTCGGGGCGTCCCCAAAATACTTTCCCGCCCAAAAAATGCCGTTGTTTACATTGGGATCGTTCACCAAACTCTCTGGCGGTGTGCCGGCCTTACTTGGCCGATTGCTGAAATTCTTAATCCCAGAAGTGTGGTTGAGCAGCATGCGGGTGGTGCTCAACGGTTTGGGAGAGTCGGGAAGCGGTCGGATATCGAACTTGCCCTCCTCTAACGGGTAAGCGTATGTTGTGGGAAATTTATACTCCCGCACATATTTTATCACATCCGCATCCAAATCCAGAACGCCGGCAAAAACCGAGCGCACCGCCGCCACCCCCGTCACCGACTTTGACAGCGACGCAAGCGCGAAACATCGTCGGCTTCGCCCCACAGGGATTTTGTTTTCCAAATCCTCGTAGCCGTACCCCTTGAGATAGATAATTTTTCCATCCTTCCCGATACCTATTGCTAACCCATACTGCTTATTAGCGCACATTTCCTCTCCCAACGCCCGGTCGATTTCAACATCGTTGTAGTTGGGATTTGCCGTGTTTTACTCTTTGACTTTACAGGGCAGTTGAGACTGTGCTAATATAGCAGAATTACTGCGGCTATCCCTCGCTGCTGTATTTCCCTGTTCGCCAACCCCTGAAAGGATGATTGCGGCTGCCAGAACTCCCCCAATCACCGAAATGTACCGTTTCCCTTTAGTATTCACCTGCGTCCTCCTGTTCTGATTTTATCTCATTCCTAGCCACCCCGCAAGGGTTGCCCCTACAGCCTCATGTTTCTCTCATTTTCTCTCGTTTCTGGGGCGACCGCAAGGGCATGGGTGTCTGGTAGAGACGCGACATGTTGCGTCTCTACAACTAAGCGGTTTTAACCGCCACTTCCAAAACCGCGCAGCAAGAGTCTTGCTCTTCTCTCAGCTCCGCGTTGGCGCACGCCGCGCCGGGTAGGCGGACTTCGTTTGTAAGCCCTTGAATTCCATTCGCCGGCAGCTAAAGTTGACACTTTAAAAATCCCACATGCTCCCCTATAAAATAATACCATACAGCCAGGAGAGACGGGGCAATAGCAGGAGACAACGCATGGAACCACTGCACCGAATGGGAGACATTATTGCTGACCGGTATCGAATTGCCGGCACCCTGGGGCGGGGTGGAATTGGGACAACCTACGAAGCGGAGGAACTGCACACCGGCAAGCGGGTGGCGCTCAAGGAACTTTCCCTGCGCCGCATCACTGACTGGAAAGTTCTGGAACTGTTTGAGCGGGAGGCGCGGGTGATCTCCGGGCTAAAGCATCCCCAAATTCCAGCTTACCTCAACTACTTCCAAATCGACACGCCGCAAGACAGGTGTTTCTACTTAGTTCAGGAAATCGCACGGGGAAAGTCGCTCTCGGCACTGGTGGAAGCCGGCTGGCGTGCAACGGAATCTCAAGTGCGGCAGCTGGCAATTCAGCTATTGCAAATCCTCAGCTACCTGCACAGTTTGACGCCGCCGGTTATCCACCGGGATATCAAGCCGCAAAACATCATCTGCCGGAAAGACGGGAAGGTTTTCTTGGTGGATTTCGGGGCGGTTGCTGACACCTGCCGGCATGCGGAAGCCGGCGGCAGTACGGTGGTGGGAACTTACGGCTACATGGCACCGGAACAGTTTCGGGGGGAAGCGCTGCCGGCAACAGATTTGTACGGTTTGGCGGCGACGCTGCTGTTCGTGCTGACGCAAAGATCCCCGGCGGATTTGCCGCAGCGCCGGCTCAAGATTGACTTGAGCTCTTGCGCTGATATATCCGATGACTTTGCCGGCTGGCTGGAAACCGCGCTCGCACCGGCAGCTGAGGACAGGTTCGCCTCCGCCAAGGAAGCGCTAGCAGTGCTGCGCGGC
>CAZJNL010000577.1:0-4237 GCA_964546515.1 uncultured Oscillatoria sp. | reverse complement strand
GGGGGCCAGAAACCGGGTTTCTTAAAGAAACCCGGTTTATGTTTCTTTTATAAATCAGCTCTTAATGTTTAATTCTTGTGCTAGCTCTACGGCTCGCTCCACCGCCCCGTCGAGAGCCTCGAACAAGGGCACTTTCAAAGCGGCTAAACACTCTTTTGCCTTATCCACATCGCTGCCGGCGAAGCGGACGACAAAGTGAAGGGGACTTCGGGGTTTCGCTGCGCCCTCTCGCCGTTTCAGATGGGTTTCAATGGCAGCAGCAGTTGCTTCGCAGGCGGTGGCGCTGCCGAGAATATTCACCAAAACGACCTTAACCTTTTTATCTTCTGAGATCGCTTCCAGCGCTTTTTCCAAGCGCTCGCACAAGTCAGCTGAGGGTGCCGCGCTGCAGGTTTCTCCGCCCAAATTGAGGAAATTGGCGGGATCTCCGCCGGCAGCGCAGACCAAATCGAGGGTGGCCATTGTCAGGCCGGCCCCATTGCAGACAATCGAGATATTTCCTTTTAAATCAACAAAATTCAGGTTAGCCGGCGGTGCTGGTGTTTCTTTCGCCTTATGGGGTTTGGCCATTTTGTCGGTCAGGATTGCCAGCTCCGGATGACGCCCCAGGGCTTCGTCATTGACGCTGACTTTACCGTCGAGTGCCATTACCTTACCGCTGGCGCTAATGCCCAGGGGATTAATCACCACCATGTCCAAATCCTTCTGGACAAACAGCTGGAACATGGATTGGATAATGGCGCTGACGCTGAGGATCAGCTCTCCCTGCAAACCCATTTTCAGGGTTAACTGGCGAGCGTAGAACGGCGAGAACTCCTGCTCTACCACGACTTTTTGAATTTTCTCCAGGGCTGTTTCCGCATTGATGCCGCCGTACTGCGATCCCAAAAGCACCGGCCGGCGAGCGTCGCGATCTAGCACCACCGCCAGATAAAATTCCTGGTCGGAGTCGTACTTGGACTCCGCCAGCAGCACTTGCGGATATTCACCCACAATCGGCAGGTGAAAGATAGTGTGGGCAGCGGCGACAGCATCTATGGTGTTTTCCACAAACTTCACCCCGCCGGCTTTGCCTCGCCCGCCCGCCTTCACCTGAGATTTGAGAACAATCGGATAGGGAATCTGCAGTCTCTTGAGATCGCTGGGATGGTCGATGCGTTGAGAGGGCAAAACGGGAATGCCCATCTCGCGGAATAATTCTTTGGCTTGATACTCTAATAATTCCATTTTTAGAGTTAACAGTTTAGAGTTTAGATTCTCAGAGGAGTGGAAAATTCGGCCAGCCGGCCAGTGGCGCTCTTGCAAGCAAAAGTTGGCAGCAGATTATAGAACGGATGTGACAGATATAACAGACAGCACGGAGTCAGACACAGGGATTTCACGGGACACATATTTCCGCCCCCGCGACCGCCCGCCATTATACATTAAATTTGCATTTATTTGCCAGATTTAAGCGCCGGGCGGTTGAGAATTGCACCCGCCGCTTAAATTTGCAAATTATATAACAAATCACCCCTATTTTTTGCGCTTCTGCCAGTCTTGAACAATTAGGTCAATGCCGTAGAAGCGCTGCCAGTAGGCATCTGCGGTGCGAGCGGGCAGCAATTTGGTCATCAAAAACAGCAGCAAATTGCCGCCCGTCGCTGCAATGTAGCGCGGGCGGGGGTGCCGGTCTGTTAAAGCGACAAGAATCACTTTGGCGACTCTTTCGGGGCTCCACGCCTGCCGGTCAAAGGGTTTATCAGTCTCTAGGAGCTTTTTGAAGGCAGCGCTGTAGGGGGTATTTTGGGGTGCCGGTACAGCCCGCTCAGAGGTTTGAGTCGCCACGGTAAAAAAGTTAGTGCTCACCGGCCCGGGTTCAATCAGGATAACATCAATGTTAAACGGCGCTAGTTCCATGCGCAGCGAGTCACTGAGGGCTTCTATGGCAAATTTGGAGGCGCTGTACACCCCGCCAAAGGGAAAGGCGATACGTCCGGCGATAGAGCTGATATTGAGAATGCGTCCGCCGCCACAGTCGCGCATCACCGGCACTAAGGCGCGGATCAAAGTCACGGGACCGACGACATTGACCTCGAACTGCCGGCGGACATCGGCGGGCGAGATAAACTCCACCGGCCCCATCTGGCCATACCCGGCGTTATTGATCAGGGCGTCAACCTTGCCAAAATGCTCCAGGGCACTGCTGGCGAGGGATTCTACTTGCTCAGTGCAGGCCATATCGGTGGGGACGGCGAACACCTCAGCACCGGCTTGGCGGCAGTCAGTGGCCACCTGTTCCAGCAGTTCCATACTGCGAGCGGCTAGCACCAAGCGGATGCCCGGGAATTGCTGGGCGAGCTGTCGGGCGAGGGCGGCACCAATTCCAGAGGAGGCACCGGTAATCAGAACCACTTGTTGTTCCAATGGAACGCTGTCAGACATTGTGAGGGCGATAGCACCTAAATTAGGGGTATTTATATTACCATACAGGTTTTACCGCTACAACAGGTTGCCTGACTTCGCAGAGGGGCCGGTGGGTGCTGCCGCTGTGGGCAGCCCAGCACCGGCCTGGGTCTGGCGGGCCTTTCTTGGAGCGCGTCAGACTGGCATTTGGGCGCAGCGGAGCGCGGCAGTTGCACCTGTGGGGCCGGTTTTGTGCTATCTAATTATTTATTTGGTTTCCAGCTCCGGGAACCGCCAAGCAATGTGAAAACCTGCTTGAGAGTAAATTACTAAATCGGTAGGATGGCCCTATGACAACAGCAGTGCGCCAAGGTGATATGCAAATTCTAGGGCAACTGCTAGAAGAGCGCTTGCAGTTGAATTTTTTTCTAAATGGCCCGCTCATGGTGAAATGTGTCCGCCGGCAAGAAACTTTAATGGTTTTGGGCCAGCACCCAGAGATGGTGGTGCCCGATCCGCAACAAGTTTTCAGCGTTTTGGAGCAAAGTATCAAAACCCTGTTGCGCCCTCAGTATAGCCAAAAGGTACAGCTGTACCTGCGAGTTGCCAGTAAAAGTCAGCCCTATGCGTACCACTCCTTTACGCTCGCTCCGGTGGCGAAACAGCCGCCGCCGCCGCCCCCTCCGGGGATCGTTGCGTCGCAGAGCGCTCGAGCGCCGGTGGAAACAACTGCCGGCAATTCCACTGGCTTAGCTACCTTGGATGAAGCCGAGTTCGTCCCGGATGTTGCCAACTCTCAGGATGAGGCCAAGTCTGAGGTGAGCGAGCCACCGGCACCCTCTGAGGAGTTAGAGCCACTCTCAACTTTGACGGTGGCCTCCGAAACCTCACTGGCGCGGCGAACGGCTGACACCCTACTGCCGGCGCTGCTGACTAGCGCAGGCGTCACCCTTTTGGTGCTGGTTGCCGGTGTTTACCCACTGAGCCGTCCCTGCGTACTGGGCAAGTGCACCGAGATTGCCACCGCCCAGCAACTGGGCCTGGAGTCGGCAAAAATCCTCCAGCAGGAAAAAACTGCTTTTGGGCCGGTGCGATCTCAACAGCAACTCGAGGGAGCTACCTCGATTTTAAAAACGATTCCATTCTGGTCTTTTTATTACCCCCAAGCTCAGAGTTTACTGCGGACTTATGAAGTGCGGGAAAAGCGCGTCAATGAGATTTTACAAATCCAAAAGAAAGCCACTAATGCTTCCCAGAGAAGCCAAAATCCTCCCTATTCGGTGCCGACTTGGCTAGAAATCCAATCGGAATGGCGAGAGGCGATCGCCCAGCTGGAACAAATCCCTCAGGACAGTGAGGTGGCTCCGTGGCGGACTCGGAAATTGAAGGAGTATCGCGCTAATTTAGCGGAGATTAACCGGCGAGTGAATGCAGAGCAATTAGGTGAAAATAAACTGAAAGCAGCTAAAGACGCTGCCAAAATTGCAGAAGCTCGCCAAAGTGTGGCCCAGTCTTTGTCAAGCTGGCAACAGGTGTACAGCAGTTGGCAGACGGCGGTTCAGGCCCTAGCGCAGATTCCCGCCCAAACCGTAGCTTCTGAAGAAGCTCAGCGGCTTTTGCAGGACTACCGGCTTAAACTCGCAGCCTCCCGCGAGCGCAAAACTACCGAAGAGATGGGGGCGAATGCTTACAATCAGTCCCTGCGTCTAGCTGAAGACGCACAGCTCGCCGAGCGACTCAACCAGTGGTTCCAAGCGGTGATTCTCTGGCGGAGGGCGCTCAACTACGCCGAACAGGTGCCGAGTGAAAGTAATTACTACACGCAGTCTCTGTCGCTGAGGGAGTCTTACAG
>CAZJNL010000576.1:0-4249 GCA_964546515.1 uncultured Oscillatoria sp. | reverse complement strand
ACAGCCAGCACTTCATCTTGCCGCACTTGTTCCGGATAAGGCACCGCCACCTGCACTTCCACAATCATTTGATTGGGGTGGCTCAAACCGGCAACTTCCCAAATGCCGGGTAAAGCATTGTGAGCGATGGCGTTGCGCACAGCCCGGGCTGCAGCCACAGTGGGTTCTTGCCCGTGCTGGTCAACTCCCATTCCCATTTCGATTATAAAGCGTTTGCGAGCCACAGTCACCTCTCGATTTGTTGGAATATTACAGTTTATTTTTATAGCATAACTTGCAGGGTAGAGACGCGATTTAGGCGAGATTTATCGCGTCTCTACAAGAGATTGTCGGGCGAACTTTCACTCCCCCCAGCGGTGCCACTTGAGAAAATTAGAGCCGTCACTCACCGCCAGCCCGATTTGGTGCTGCGAGGACAGTTCGTCGTACCCGCCTTCGTTAGCGCCAATATAGTACATGCGGAAACTGCCATCCCCCACCGGCACCACACAAGGCGTGCCGATTGCCTGGGCGTCCCAGCGACCAGAACCTTTTTCTGCATGGGAAAAGACAGCGCCACCGGCAAGCGAGCCTTTCTCCTTTCTCCAGTGAATGCCGTCGTCAGAAATAGCCACACCGATAGAATGATAGCCACTGCTGTTGACGCCTTCGTAGAACATCACATACTGGCCATTTATTTTCAGGACGTGGCGCGTGCCAATGCCCCGCTCGTCAAAGCTACCCAGCTCGCCCGGACCGAGGATTTCTCCAATTTTCTCCCACCGCAAACCGTCGGTGGATACCGCTAAGCCTGCCAAAAATTGCATCTCCGGATTGAGGGTGTGGTAATACATTTTCCAAGTGCCGTCATCCTCGCGCAGCACCTTTGGCCACCCGCAGAATAGTGCGTCAAACTCCCCCATTTTTCCCATATCCAAAAAAGCTCCCCGGTAGGGACCTTCCAGTCGCACCCAGTTGATGCCATCGCGAGAAATGGCGCAGCCAGGGCGCATCTGCAACCCTTTGGCTTGGAACTTTCCTATCTCCAAAACCGTACTGTCCCCACCAAAATACCACATCCAATACAGACCGTCAAAAAAGTTGACGTCGCTGACTCCGACATGGGCTGAGTCAAACCGGCTGGGATCTGGGCTGGGCTCGAAGACTGCTCCCATTGTCAGGGGTCCTTTTACGCGCTCCCAGCGCACGCCGTCAGCGGAAATGGCTAGACCGCAGCGACCGGTAGGCAAGTTTATTTGCCGGTCAAAGGAGGCGTCGCGACCGTAGTACCACATTTTCCACGTTCCATCGGCGCAGCGCATCACCTGCGGCGAGGAAACTCGCTCGGAATCCCACCACCCTTCTGGACCGGGTGCCAGTACCAAACCGGGTTGACTGACTTGAGTTGCTGTGTCACTCATTGCTGGCAATAGTTCACTCTTAACAATCTTTTCAAACCTGCTGAACACTGTACTGCAGTTTTCGGCGCTCGCGGGATGTGACGGGATTCAAGCTGAATCCCGCTGCAAGACGGCAGAGGTGAGCGCCGGCGCTCAATTCGACGAGCGCTAGCCCATCTTCGGCGCGGCAAGTCCAAAACGTTCTTGCAGAACGCAAGCACTCACCATCACAGTCAGAGTAACACTCACTGACATACGTTGACTGTCATCCATTTCAGGCAGTTTGTCTAGCAGTGATACAACCGCTTTTTGGTCGTAGAATGCCAGCGCTTTCATCACATCGCTGCGCAGTGTATCCTGAATCAGGTCGTGCAATGGAGTGTTGGGTTTCAGGGAAGGAGGCGGAGCGGAGTAGGGGTGTTTTTGGCGCTGATAAATCGCATCTGTCAGGAAGGGGCGTGCTGCTTCTCGCAGCGCATATTTTTCCGTCAGGCCGCGAATTTTCAGCGCAACGGGAAAGTCGCGCACCAACTCAACCAGAAGGTGGTCAAGAAATGGCAGACGCCCCTCAATGGAGTTGGCCATCTCTACCCCGTCGCCCAGCACTCTGAAAATGAAGTTCGACAAAACTGTTTTCGAGCGCAAATACAGGGATTGGTTGACTGGCTCCCGCCCAGCCAGTTGACCCCGCACATCTAAGCGATTTAAAAAAAGGCGATAGGGGTCGCGCTCTCCCACCAAAGCGGCAAACGCAGGTGAATAAAAAGGATGACTGCCGTTCCGGACTGCTGCAATATTTTTTAACCAGGTCGGGACAAACCCTAACGTCCGCCGCAGGCTTGTTAAACCCATCGAAATTGGAGCAGCTTCTTGTTGGAAGGCAAAATAAACTGGATTTTTGAGCTGCAATTCTTCCAAGATCCGCTGGAGAGTTTGCTCATCTTGCCCTTCCGTATTGTAGCGCAACATATCCTCGCGCAGGTCGGCATATCCTGCGAATATTTCGTCTGATCCTTCCCCGGTGAGTACAACTTTGTAACCGGCATCTCGCGTTTTCTTACTCAACAGGTACTTGCCAGTAATGGAGAGAAAGCTGCAAGGTCTTTCACTGGCCCAAATTGCGTCAGCAAAATGGCGGACGAGATCGGCTTCGCTGATGGAAAGAATGTGGAGATTTGCCCCAAATTTCGCCGCTGTTTCGCGAGCGAATTCTTCTTCATTAAAGGGAGGGCGGTCAAAAGCGATGGTAAATGCCTGAACCGGCTCAGAAGTTTGTGATGCCGCCACGCCCAGCACGGCAGAAGAATCCAAACCGCCGCTGAGATAGCAGGCCACCGGCACGTCAGCCCGCAAGCGGAGCCGAATCGCTTCGATCAGCGCGTCGCGCAGCTTCTCGATGTATTCGCCTTCCGTGCATTGCGAAAAAGAGTCGCCGGTGCGGGGATAATCAAAATCCCAGTAGCGCATCACCTGTGTGCCAGAATAGCGGGACGCCAAAAGAAAGCAGCCTGGAGGCACTTCATAAATGTTGTGAAACAGAGTGCGATCTGCCTCTAGCACGCTGATGCTGTTCAGGAAAAAAGACTCCGCGTCCCATTGAGCAGGCACGCCGGCGGCAAACAGTGCCTTGACTTCGGATGCCAAATAAAGACTGCCCTCATGTTCGGCGTAGTAAAGCGGTTTGATGCCAAAGCGGTCGCGAGCGGCAAACAGCAGCTGGTTCCGCTCATCCCACAGCACAAAGGCAAATTCGCCCCGCAAGTGGTGCAAGCATTGCGTGCCAAACTCGTCGTACAGGTGCAGGGCTATTTCACTGTCAGAACGGGTGCGCAGTTTGTACCCCCACCCTTGCAAGTCGCGCTGTATCCGCTCGTAGTCATAAAATTCCCCGTTGACGGCAATATGCAGGCTTTCCCGCTCGTTACTAATCGGCAGGTCGCCGGTTGTCAGGTCGATAATACTGAGTCGGGCGTGACCCAAGCCAACTCGCCGGTCGGGGGAAATCCAATACTTTTGTCCGTCTGGCCCCCGATGGGACAAGCGTTGGGTTGCCCGTTTCAATGCCTCCTCTGAAATCGGTTTCTCTTTCGAGAACAGTGCCACAATACCACACATTAATCCTCTCCCCTCACAGTTTCTGTAGGCTCCTGCATCTCTGACTAAAATTTTGAGATCGTTATTAATAATATAGCACTAGCCACATTGGTTATGGATTAGACATTCTGGTTCGGAGGCAACGCCTGCCCTACGGATACCTCGCAGCACAGGCCGAAAAGCCTCTCCCAATTTCCGGCACAGCGCAGTTGCGAAATATCCTCTCTCGCTTGAGAATCAACCGCCCCTTTTTTGGCAAGAGAGGAACAGTTTCATACAGGGCGCGATTGCGGTCGAAGGGAGCGCCGTTGCGCCGGCAGCCGGTCGCCCGCAAGGGCTATCGGGGGTTTTGCTTGCAGACAAGTGTATTTTCCCGAAGCATACGGTGTCAACCCACTGCACTCAGCAGAGAGGCGCTGTTCGGCTAGATTCCGGGGGAATTCTGGACTGAGCCTAACTGCACCTCACGCCGCAGCACACCGGCACGCTCGCTGCGCACAATTATGTTAATATTAGCCTTTACCGGCACCTTTAGAACCCACTCGGCGCGAGCGCGATTGTCGGTACTGGAGCTGTGACCTAGACCGAATTGAACCAGCGTCAGTTTGTTGCTTCGCCCTTCCAAATGACCCAACTCAGTGCGCCGCTTGCCGGTGAGCGGCGTCACCCCTTCTGGCAATTCCAATTCGACAATCACAGGGCGGGCGGAATTGCGTTTTTTGGCTTGCTGGCTGGTGTGAGTGGGCAGAAAGCCAGTGTTTTCCACCCCCAAGTTT
>CAZJNL010000575.1:0-4252 GCA_964546515.1 uncultured Oscillatoria sp. | reverse complement strand
GCGGGGCAGTGGCAACCAGTGCCGGCATCCAGAGGGGAGGCATGGGGTTGATACCTGCCATCCATTCTGGCAAACTGTCGCACTCAGTACACAGCTGCCGGCGGGGAGTCTGGATGGCCCGGCCTTTTCCGTGGCCTGGGTGCCGGTGTGCGCAACGCCTAACGGCATTTGGATTTTGGATGCCCGGATTTGAGGAAAGCCGGTGGAATCTAAAATCTAAAACCTCGCGCTTCCCGCCTGCCTCGGGTGAGCGGGAGTTAGTAGGATTGAAACAGAGTTGATTGCACAGGTACTGTTTTTTTTGACCCAACTATGATAAAGCGGTTTCCCACTCTGGTGCGGAGGATTGGTGCGAGTGCTAGAAGACAGCTGATGCGGAAGGCAGGCACTGCTGCGATTTCCCTGAAGGAACGTGCCGATTTTGGAATTCGGCGGTTAAAACCGCTACTACACAAACTAAGTCCGCCTGCGCGGACTCTTGAAACCCGCGCAGGCGGGTTTAGTCTGTGTAGCCGCGATTACCCTGCGGGAAGCCGCCCTTGGGGCGGCTACAATCGCCAGTGCTCATGTACAAAAACGGGATGCTCCCTTTTCCTGACGGCACTCACTTGGCTTTACACCCTCAGTTTGTGGGCTAGCCCAACCCAGGCTCAAGATCCCTTCCGAAACAGTAACGCTCAAGCGGTTGGAGAAAACACAGAAGCCGCTTTCAAAGCGCTCTTCGTGGAGGGGAACTATAAAGCAGCAACAGAGCGTCTGGAAAAAGCTGTCTCGAGCGAGCCTGATGAGCCTTTGGTTTATGCGATGAAGGCGTCTTTAGCTTATATGCAAGAGGATGCGGAGATTTTCAATTCCTACGCCAGCAAAACTCGCGAAACCGCCGAAAAGCTGGCCGGCACCAACCCCTTGCGCGGCAATCTCTACACGGCAGTTGGCTATTTTTTAGAAGGAGCTTACATCCTGCAGAAGGAAGGCACGGTCAAGGGAACTCCCCAAGCGCTGAATAAATTGCGGCTGGTGTTTCAGCATCTGGACGCTGCTGAAAAAATCGCCCCCGAAGATCCAGAGGTCAATTTGCTCAAGGGATACATGGATCTGATGCTGGCGGTGAATCTGCCATTTGCTGACCCAACTCAGGCAATTGAGCGGTTAGAAAAGTATGGCAGCCCCCGCTATCTGGCAGAGCGGGGGCTTGCCGTCGGGTACCGGGATATGAAAGAATATGAAAAGGCGCTGTCAGATATCAATCGCGCCCTCGCCGAGACGCCCAACAATCCAGAGGTGCACTATCTAAAAGCTCAAATCCTGGTTAAACTGAAAAAAGATGAGGAAGCCCTGGAGCATTTTAAGCTGGCTCTTGCCAAACCGGATATCCTCCCGAAAAGCCTGGTACAGCAGATTTTTTTTGAGGGGTGCAGGAACCAAAAACGCCTCGATAATAAAGAGCGAGATTGCGACGGGATGCGCGATAAAATTAGAGAGGAACCTGGCAGCTGGGGGCCAAGTGAATTGCCGCGATTAGACTAGAGGGTAGGTGACGATGCAAGTAGAGTTTCGCGAATTTAATCCTTTTGACCTGTGGGTGTGGCTGGAGTTCAGCACTGTTCCGAGCGAAATGGAGAAGCCGTATGTTGAGGAAATCTTTAATTCCTGGTTTTCTCTGGGGAAGCTGGGGGGGTTCAATGCTGAAAATCTCCAGATACAGGACACCGGCATCGATATCAGCTATATGGAGTATGAGATTGAGGTTGCTGAGGACTGCATGATAGCGCTCATGCACAATATGGGAGAGTTTGAGTATCAAGGAACTTGGGCCCGCTGCTGGTTTGATTTGGGAACCAGTGACGCGATCGCCCTGGATGTCCTGCTCAACGCGCTGATTCAATTTAGCAAGGAGTATGTCACAATTAAAAGGCTGATCGTCGGTGGCGAAAACAAAGATTGGCCGGTTGGCGATAGCCGCCGGTCTGTGTTTGCCGGCGAGTGATTTGTGATAGGGTAGGGGCGGGTTTACAGATAATGTTTGTAAACCGCAGACATTTCGGGTGATCCCGCCCCTACAGCAATAGAAAATCGATGCAAACGGATCTGATATAACTGATGTCTCGCACTGTTCTCAATCGGGGGAAGGCGGAGCCTCATCTTGGGAGAAAAGTGGGACGCACCGCTCTCAATGGGGGGGCGGAGCCTCTCTTTGCTCGTTCCCAGGATCCGCCTGGTAACGAGAAGAAAAAAATAATACTAACAGCGACTTAAAATTATGCCCAAACCGGGGGAAATTCGGGTGATAGCTTTGGGGCTGATTCGGGATGGCGACCGCATCTTTTTGTCAGAGGGTTACGACCATGTAAAGCAGCAAACTTTTTATCGCGCTATGGGGGGAGGCGTTGATTTCGGGGAAACCAGCTACCAAGCTTTGCAGCGAGAATTTCAAGAAGAAATACAAGCTGAATTAACGAATATTCGCTACCTGGGCTGTCTGGAAAATATCTTTGTTTACAATGGCCAGCCCGGACACGAGTTGATTCAGCTCTATCAGTGTGACTTGGCAGACTCAAAATTTTATCAGCTGGAACAGTTAACTTTTGCTGAGGGTGAGCGGCAAAAAAAAGCGCTTTGGGTAGATATCAACAAGTGCAAATCAGGGGAATTGCTGCTGGTTCCAGAGGCGGTTTTTGAGTTTTTATCAGAGCGGGGTTAAAAAGTAGCGTTCCTCCTAGGAGGAACGCAACATGTCTACATGAAGCAATAAAGTCGAGTTACTGTTTAAAAACCAGGCTTATTGACATGACGGCCTTGGCCCTGACAGATCGTCTGGCAACCGGCAGCCCTCAAATCTCAAGCCCGCTTTTGTAAGGAAAGTAACATTTCTTAAAGAAGGCTCTCCAGGCAGCTAACCTCTAAAGCCCCCTACTCCGCAGGCTATTAGGCAGTTTTGCCCTCTAGCTTTAATTGTTCTTTACAAAACTCGGGCAAAACAGCCGCTCCGGTTCACAAAAACTTTAAATTTGAGAGGGAATTGCGTCTTGACATTGAAACCCTTGCTGTCTAAACTGAAAGAGCGGGTAAGAAAAGTCAAAATTAACGGCCCACTAAAAAGCTTATTCGCTTCTGTTGGGCCGTCGTCAAACTCTGACAGATTTAGCGATGCTATCCCTTACCAGTCCAACTATCTCAATTGTGATTCCAGTCCACAATGGAGGCGAAAATTTCCGGACTTGTTTGTCAAGCTTGGCCAAATTAGAGCCTCTCCCAGGGGAAATCATTGTGGTCGCTGATGGCGATACAGATGGTTCGTGGCGTTTAGCTGAGGAATTCGGAGCTGAGGTGCTGAGAATACCCACAGCTGGGGGACCGGCGCGGGCGCGGAATTTGGGGGCGCAGACGGCAAAGGGTGATATCCTCTTTTTTATGGATGCTGACGTAGCCATCCCTCCCGATACCGTGAGCCAAATTGCGGTGGCCTTCACTCAGGAGCCAGATATAGCCGCTATTATCGGCTCTTACGATGAAGCGCCTGGAGCTGGCAATTTCCTGTCTCAGTATAAAAACCTTTTCCACCACTACACTCACCAGACCGCTTCGGAGGAAGCGTCCACCTTCTGGGGGGCTTGCGGTGCCATCTGGAGGGAGGTTTTCTTGAAAATGGGGGGTTTTGACGAATCGTACCGGCACCCATCGATTGAAGATATCGAGCTCGGCTACCGGCTCAAGGGGGCGGGCTCCCGGATTAGGCTGCTCAAAACGCTGCAAGTCAAGCATCTAAAGCGCTGGGGAGTGGTGTCCCTATTAAAAGCTGATTTCTTCTACCGAGCGCTCCCTTGGACTGAATTGATTTGGCGCGACCGGCAATTCATAAACGACCTGAACCTGCAACAGAAAAATCGCATCAGCGTCATCTTGACATACGGGCTGCTGAGTGCTATAGTGGTTTCATTCTGGTGGAGAAGCGCTCTACTCGCTGCTGGGTTGCAGGGCGGATTGCTGCTGGCGCTCAATGTGCGGGTTTATCGTTTCTTCCACCGGCAGCGCGGCATGTGGTTTGCCATCCAAACCGTACCTTGGCACTGGCTGTACTATTTCTATAGTGGCCTTGCCTTTGCGGTGGGAACAGCGGCTTACCAGCTCCGCCGGCTTAGTTCTGTCAGGGTGAGTTTTCGCAAAACCTAAAAAAAGCGACCGTACCAAAAAAACCTTCAGAGGTGCACTCATGGACCGTCACCCGGTTATCGTTATAGGTGCGGGTCCTGCT
>CAZJNL010000574.1:0-4256 GCA_964546515.1 uncultured Oscillatoria sp. | reverse complement strand
CCCTACAAACCCTAATCTATGGAAAATGTCTTCCTGGCTGTTGGGGCGACGCCTGTCTATTACCGGGGGCGCACCCGGGGCTGCGGCTGGCCAATCTCTAGCTACGCCACAACCCAATCTTTTCAAATGGCAGGCACGCACATTCAAGAAGCACTTGACAGCGGTGCCGACTGTATGGTAACGCCTTGCCCGCTGTGTCACCTCAACCTCGACTCCCGTCAGCCAGAAGTGGAAAAGGCAATCGGGCGCAAGTTGGGGCTGCCGGTGCTGCACTTGCCCCTGCTGCTTGCCCTCGCCCTGGGCGCTGACCCGAAACAGCAAAGGACTCGACCGGCATATTGTCTCCCCTAAGCCGGTGTTGCAAAAACTGGGGCTGTAAGGGCATGGGGCATTGAACGCGGGGCTAGAGACTGGAGCGATTATAGATGAGCGAGCAATCCAAAATCCCAAATCCCAAATCCAAAATCCCAGTACGCCTCACCGGCTTGCTGCTCAGCGTCCTGCTGCTTGCCTTTGGGCTGCTGCTCTGTGCCTTTTTCAATCCCAGTACGGTTAAATCCGAATCTGTGGCCATCCACACGGATGCCGGCGGGCAGCTAGTCGCACGCCTGTACACCCCTAAAACCACCCCCGCCCCACACCCGGTCATGGTGCTGATGCACGGCACCAGCGCCAGCAAGGAGGTGATGTCGCCACTGGCGGTGGAACTCGCACGTCACGGAATTGCGGCGATTGCCTTCGACTTCGGCGGTTTCGGGGAATCCTACCCCCGACCGGCTGACTCGGCAGCAATCGAAAATCTTGATGAGAATAACCAGGCTGATGCCCGAGCCGTCCTCGCTTATGTGCGCTCTAACAAAGCAACCTTCGACAGTCGCCGCACCGGCATCGCCGGTCACTCTATGGGAGCCCGGACGGCTTTGTCACAGGCGCAAGCCGACCGGCAGTTGCGAGCTACCATCATGCTGGGAATGAGTGGCAGTGCCAGCCCCACTGTCCCCAAAAATCTGTTCGTCGGCGTCGGACTCTACGAGCAGCTCAATCCTCCCCAGGAAGCCCGATCTATGATACAGCAAGCCACCGGCACCAACCCCGGCAACTTTACCGCCGGCACCGCCCGCAGGCTGGCTGTCTCTCCCACCGCAGATCATGTCATTGAACCCTACGACCCCTTTTTGCTCGGGCAAGCCGTGAGATGGGCGCAACTCGCTCTCGATGTGCCGTCTGGAAATCTGCCGCCGGTCGTTCCCTGGTATATTTTGGGCCTGCTGCTGACCCAGGCGGGCTGCTTGGCCACGGGAGTTTTTATGTTCTTGCGGGCCGGTGCGCCGATAGTCCACCCGCAAGCCCGCCAGCTTTACCGGGGCTGTGCTGTCTTTGTCATCGTGGCGCTTATGAGCGTTATTTAGGGACTGGGCAGCAGTGGGATGGGGCCGTCCCGGGGGGCCAGCACTGTGCTGCAGTTCTGCTTGGCCCTGCTTCTGGTGACGAATTACGCGCTGCGCTCCCCTGAGAAATTTCCCCCAGCTGTCCGGGTTTTCGGTCTTTACAGTATTGTGTGTTTGGAGATTTTCGCCCTGCCGGCTTTGCTTTGCGGCACTGGCGAAATTCTCGCCCATCCAGCTTATCTCGCCGGTTTGCCCCAATTCCTGCTCCAGTGGCCAGTTTTTCTGGTTTACAACTACTCTCATCTGGTCAAACTGGCTTTTTTTCCGGCTTACAGTCTGAAGTTGCAGTTCAGCTGGCTGTTTTTGAGCTTGGTGTGGCTGGAGGTAATCTGGCCTGGAATGATTTTAACGGGTTTGGAGAGCGCTGCTGTTAAAGCGGTGTGGCAATTGCGCCGCCCTCTGAGTTTCACCGGCACCGGCAGGATTTCCCGGCGTCGGGGTGCGCTGTTGGCTGTGCTGGTGCTGCTGCTGGCGGGGATTTTGTACCTGCGGAGCAAGGAGGGGCTGCTCTCCTTGGCGGCGAGTAATGCGGCCCTGACGCTGCAGATGGTTGGCCAGATGCTGGTGCTGCCGGTGGTGGCGATTGTTTTTGTCGTGCGTTCTGGCTGGTTCCGCCGCTTGGAACGCCGTTGTTTGGGATTATTTACGTTTGTTTTGTTGTTTTTTTTAGGATTTGAACCGCCAAGACGCCACATTACGCGGCGGCTTCCCTCCGGGTAGATCGCCAAGAAGAATAAAGAAGGGTATTTAAGCGGATTTTTGCAAGGGGTGAGGGCGGTTGCAGTCTGGCGAAAGCGGTGTGGGCTTGTGGATTGTCCTTGGACGGGCCACAGGCAAAATGTTAAGGTATTTGAAGATTTGCAGCCTTTTGTAGGGGGGTGCTCAGGCTCTACGATAAACTAAACTTTGATTTTTGAAGTAAGCCGTCGGTTCCTAAGCGCGGCACAGCGGTACGCAGTACAGTTAAATCTGCGGGCCCGCACAGACTACGAACCTGTTTGTACCACCACTGGAGCCTTAATACCATGTCTCATTCAGTTAAAATCTATGACACCTGCATTGGCTGCACCCAGTGCGTCCGCGCTTGTCCGGTAGACGTTCTGGAGATGGTGCCCTGGGATGGCTGCAAAGCCGGCCAGATTGCTTCATCCCCTCGCACGGAAGACTGTGTGGGTTGCAAGCGGTGTGAAACGGCTTGTCCCACGGACTTTCTGAGCATCCGGGTTTACCTGGGCGGTGAAACGACTCGCAGTATGGCTCTGTCTTACTAGGCAACCCACAAGACAGATCCCCACCAGGAAATTGGTAGCGATCAGGGGCTGTCTTGCAGCGTCAAGCGGCAGAAAGGGCTTTTAGCCTGCTGTTATTGCTGCTGCAAGGCAGTTTCCCGCTTGCGGGCCTGCGGCAGATTGTTGACGAAATCCTGATAGCCAATTAAGTTGTAGCAAGTAGATTCTTGTCATCATACTCGAGCGTGGAGTTGTGTTATAGATGTGCGGAATCGTTGGCTATATAGGCACGAGAGCAGCAAGTGAGATTTTGCTGGCCGGGTTGGAGAAACTGGAGTATCGGGGTTACGATTCTGCTGGCCTCGCTACGGTG
This sequence comes from uncultured Oscillatoria sp., assembly GCA_964546515.1. Taxonomy (GTDB): domain Bacteria; phylum Cyanobacteriota; class Cyanobacteriia; order Cyanobacteriales; family Oscillatoriaceae; genus Oscillatoria. The sequence continues at coordinate 1,206 of CAZJNL010000574.1, read as the reverse complement.
TGGGAGGGTGAAATTCATTGTGTGCGGGCGAAAGGGAAGCTCCACAACCTGCGAGAAAAGCTGGCCGGTGTGGAAATTCCAGCCCAGATTGGCATTGGACACACGCGCTGGGCAACGCACGGCAAGCCGGCGGAGTACAATGCCCACCCCCACATGGATACGGGGAAGCGAGTGGCGGTGGTGCAAAATGGCATCATTGAAAATTATCGCGAGTTGCGAGAGGCTCTCAAGGCCAGGGGGCACGAGTTTCTCTCGGATACGGATACGGAAGTTATCCCCAATCTGATTGCTGAATTTTTATCTGTGTCGGGAGCAGAGTCTGCGCCGTTCTCGCCCTCTCCTTTTCTGGAGGCGGTGCGGAAGGCGGTTAATGAATTGCAGGGGGCTTTTGCGATTGCTGTGCTTTGCGCGGACTTCCCGGATGAGTTAATTGTGGCCCGACAGCAAGCCCCTCTGGTGATTGGGTTTGGCCAAGGTGAGTTTTTCTGCGCCTCGGACACACCGGCACTGGTGCCCCACACCCGCGCGGTGCTGCCCCTGGAAAATGGGGAGCTGGCGCGGTTGACGCCGCTGGGGGTTGAGGTGTGTGATTTCGCGGGAAATCGCTTGAAGAAATATCCCCGCACTTTGAGCTGGAACCCGGTGCAGGTGGAGAAACAGGGTTTCAAGCACTTTATGCTCAAGGAAATCTACGAGCAACCTGGGGTGGTGCGAGCCAGTTTAGAGGCTTATTTGAACAGTGACTGGCACCCTGGAGTGTCGGCCTCCGATGGCCAACCGGCATGGGGGCCGGTGAATCTGGGGCTGCCAGATGAACTGTATGCGGATTTGGAGAATGTTCAAATTCTCGCCTGCGGCACGAGCTGGCACGCGGGTTTGGTGGGGAAATATCTCCTCGAGCAGCTGGCGGGAATTCCGACGGAGGTGAACTATGCTTCGGAATTTCGCTACGCACCGGCTCCGATAACTCCGAATACGCTGACGATTGGGATTAGTCAGTCTGGGGAAACGGCTGATACTCTGGCGGCGCTGGCGATGGAGCTGCAGCGGCGTCAGGGGCACCCGCAGCGGTTTGCAGCGCGACTGCTGGGGATTACGAATCGCCCTGAGTCGTCGCTTGGGAATTTGGTGCCGCACATTATTGATACCCGCGCCGGCATTGAAATTGGGGTGGCGGCGACGAAAACTTTTGTCGCCCAGCTGATG
>CAZJNL010000573.1:0-4263 GCA_964546515.1 uncultured Oscillatoria sp. | reverse complement strand
AACTCGCACAGCTCGGATGTCTGCCCTGGAGATAGCGGCAGCGGCGGAATGCCCAGCTCCGCCCGCTCAGCAACGTGTTTGCGATAAGATTCCAGCATCTTTTAGCTCTGTACAGATCGTATCAGGACAATTGTGCGCTTAAAGTAAGGGTTTATGGCAAGTGTCATATGCCCCATGCCTCACGCCGCAAGCCCCATGCCCTCCCTCAGCTTCCAGCCGCACCCCGCCCCTTACATATAGCTGTCCTATACCTGGTATTTTTAAGAAAAATTTATACAAGCTTGATTGCAACAAACTTTAAATTTAAACTTTAAGAAAGTTTAAGTTTTTTTTAAGATTGCTGGAGAAAAGACTAAAATTACTCACAACATGTTAAAAGCGAGCGTTGAACTCAGGTAAGGAATTCGTTCAGACCCACAGATACCTGACCTATCGGGCCGACCCTCAGGGTCGCGCAAGCAAAGCAAGTGAGACAGATAAACTTACAACTGGCACAACTAATGACCGAGAGCCGTGGCGCAGGAGCAATGCCGGCAGCAGAGGGAACCGGACGGGAGGAGCGATGCAGGGGGTGCGAACTGCCCTCCGTGTGCACCGTCGTAGAATTGATGCCGGTGCCGGTGGCGATCAGCCGTCTGGCAGACGGGACAGTCTTGTACGCAAACGAGCTATTTGGCCAAATTTTCGGGCTTTCCTGCTGGGAATTGATTGGACGCCCGAAACCGGACTTTTACTGCGAGCAGGCTGAGCGCCAGCTTTTGCTAGAGGCGCTGAAGCGGGATGGGGCGGTTCGCAACTGGGAGTTGCGCGTCAAGAAAGCAGACGGCACCCCCTTCTGGGTTGCGGTGTCGCTGCAGCCGCTGATCTTCAATAATGAGCCAGCCATCTTGGGCGCGTTCTGCGAGATCGCGGAGCCCTCGATCGCCCAGCAGTCGCTCTCAGAAAGCGAGGAGCGCTGTCGCCTGCTGGTAGAACTCTCTCCCGACGCGACGCTCGTCTGCCAGCAAGGCCAATTGGTCTACATCAATCCTGCCGGTGCCAAACTGCTTGGTGCCACCGCCAGCTCGGAACTCACCGGCAAGCCGGTTGCGGAGTTTCTCCCCAATCTCGAATCTAAAATCCAGAAGATAGGCTCGAAAATCGTCGAGATAGCCAGTGTGCCCATCACCTATCAGGGGCAACCTGCCTCACAGGTCGTCCTCAGGGACATCACAGAGCTTCTCCTGCAACAAGAGGCGCTGCTACAGGCGAAGGATCAGCTCCAGACGATTTTGGATGCCGTGCCCGGAATTGTTTCTTGGATTGGCTCAGATTTGCGCTACCTGGGAGTTAACAGGCATTTAGCCGCCCTTTACGGCTTGCCTGCCGCAACCTTTGTCGGCCAGAACATTGGTTTTCTCGGAGCCAGCCGAGAATTTTGCGAATTTGTGCGCCAGTTTTTTGCCAGTTCCGCCAGCGAAACCAGCCACGAGCTGCCGGCACAAGTGGGTGGCGAGGTGCGGAACTATCTGATGGTGGCGCAGAAGTCCAATCAGGGCGAGGCAGCGTTTTTTGTTGGGATTGATGTCACCCACCGCGTCCGGGCAGAAGCCGCGCTGAAAAAATCGGAAGCCAACTTGAGAGCCATTTTAAATAGCAGCCTGCAATGCATTTTGCTGATTGACCGCAATTATAACATTCAAGCCTTTAACAGAACAGCTAGTGACTGGGCCCAACTAATTTGGGGTAAATCTCTTCAGGAAGGAGAATCTATTTATGAATACGTGTCTTCCGATAACTTAGAGTATTTTAACAGACATTTAAGCCTAGCTCTGCGAGGTCAGTCCATCAAAACAGAGCGGAATATAAAAGGAATTGGCAAGGAGAGCCACTGGTTTGAAATCAGCTACAATCCTGTATTTGACGAGCGGGGACACGTGAGCGGCGTCTATTTTAGCGCCGTCAATATCGACGCCCGGAAAAAAGCCATTGAGGCGCTCGCTAAAAGTGAGGAGCGTTTCCGCTCCCTGGTGCAAAACTCGTCAGATATTATCACCGTTCTCGATGCCGGCGGAACCGTCCGCTATCAAAGTCCGTCGGGAGAGCGAATTTTGGGGTACGCCCCCCAACAGTTAATGGGCAAAAACCTCTTCGATTGCGTCCACCCGGAAGACGCACCAACAGTTAAGAGTGCGTTTGCCAAGGCAATCCAAGAACCGGGCGCAGCGGTGAAGGTGGAGTTTCGCTATCGCCACGCGGACGGTTCTTGGGTGTGTTTAGAGGCGGTGGGCAGCAACCGGCTAAACGATTCCGCTATCGTTGGCTTTATTGTCAACTCCCGCGACATCACCGATCGCGTGCGCCTTTTTGAGCGCTTGCGCCTGTTCGAGCGAGCCATTGCCGCCAGCAGCAACGGCATCGCGATCACTGACGCCCAGCAGCCAGACAACCCAGTCGTTTACGTCAACCCCAGTTTTGAGAAAATGACGGGTTACTCGGCGGCAGAAATAATCGGGCGCAACTTGCGGTTCCTGCAAGGATCTGACACAGAGCAACCCGGGTTAAAGAAATTGCGGGCGTCGATTGGGGCGCGGAAAGACTGCACGATAGTTGTGCGCAACTACCGCAAAGATGGCACGCTGTTTTGGAATGAACTGCACGTTTCGCCGGTGCAAAACCAGCGGGGTCAGCTGACTCACTTTATCGGCGTCCAAACCGATATCACTGACCGCAAAATCACGGAAGAAGAATTAATCTACAGTGCCTTTCACGACGCCCTCACCTGCTTGCCCAACCGGGCGCTGCTCATGGCTCGGCTGGGGCAGGCAGTGGCGCGGGCCAAAGAGAAAGCGGATTGCGGGTTTGCCGTCCTTTTCCTGGATCTGGATCGCTTCAAAACTGTTAACGACAGTCTGGGGCACACTGTCGGCGACCACCTGCTGATTGCCTTCGCTCACCGCCTCCAGGCGTTCTTCAGCAATTTTCAATTCCTTCAAAATTCCCAATTCAACATTCAAAATTATCTTGTAGCGCGTCTGGGGGGCGACCATTTCGTCATCCTCCTGGAAGGCATCCGCACCGCAAGCGACGCCACCCGCTTAACTGAGCTTCTCCAGAAACAACTTCTGGCTCCATACAACCTCGACGGACACGAGGTGTTGATCACGGCGAGCATTGGCATCGCTGTTGCCGAAGGCGGAATTTATTCCACCATCAGGCAATATCTTTCCTCCAACTCGGCAGACTTGCTGCGCGATGCCGACATTGCCATGTACCACGCCAAGGCGCAGGGCAAAGCAGGCTATGCGGTGTTTGACAAGGCCATGCGCGACCGGGCTGTGGCCCAGTTGCAATTGGAAAATGACTTGCGGCGGGCTATCGAACGCCAGGAGTTTCAGCTTTACTACCAGCCTATTGTGTCCCTGACCGATCTTCGCATTGTCGGTTTCGAGGCGCTGGTGCGCTGGCAGCACCCGCAGCGCGGCTTTGTCTCGCCCTCCGAGTTCATCCCCCTGGCCGAAGAAACTGGCCTCATTCTCCCCCTGGGAGCCTGGGTGCTCCGGGAAGCTTGCCAGCAGCTGCGCCAGTGGCAGCAGGGGGGGCACAGCGCAGATGGGCAGGCACGGGGGCCTGCCCCTACGGCGCTGACGGTGAGCGTCAACCTCTCCGGCAAGCAGTTTTTGCAACCGGACCTGGTGGGACAAATCGACCAAATTCTCTCGGAAACCGGCTTGGATGCCGGCAGCTTGAAGCTGGAAATCACCGAAAGCGCCCTCGTGGACAATACTGAATCCGCCGCCCAGATGCTGTCGCAACTCAGAGCTCGGAATATTCAACTGTGTCTCGATGACTTCGGCACCGGCTATTCATCCTTGAGTTACCTGCACCGATTTCCCCTCAACACGTTGAAGATTGACCGCACCTTCATCAACCGCACCGGCGTTGAGGGCGAGAGCACGGAGATTGTCCGAACATGCGTCATGCTGGCTCACAGTCTGGGCATGGATGCGGTCGCCGAAGGCGTGGAAACAAAAGAGCAGCTGGCACAACTGAGGGGGCTCGGCTGCGAATACGGTCAGGGATATTTTTTCTCTAAGCCATTGCCCGCCGCCGCCGCACTGGCAATGCTTGCAGCACCTCCGCAGTGGTGAAATCACACTAGTCCGGCATCACTAATCTTACGGTTTCTCCTTCGTTTCTGGTTCCCGGGCTAGCGCCGGGTTCCCAGAACTGATATCATGTTCGTTCAAACCCGATTTTCTCTAGTTGTAGGGGCGCGGTATC
>CAZJNL010000572.1:0-4271 GCA_964546515.1 uncultured Oscillatoria sp. | reverse complement strand
CGCTGATTGTGCTCTCCAGCAAGGAAGACCCGGTTATCAAAGCAAAAGCGTTTGCCCTGGGGGCGAATGACTACTTGGTAAAACTTCCTGATCGTGTGGAGCTGGTCGCCCGAATCCGCTATCACTCTAAAGCTTATATAAACTTTCTCAAACGACAGGAAGCTGAAGCTCTCTTCAAAGCGGAAATTATGCGTCAAGCCGCCTACATCGAGCAAGTAGGTAAGGTGACGACGGCTGCTGCAGAGGTGGAGCGAGATGCTTTTCAACCCGATATTCTGGCGGAAGTCGCCAAACGCAGCGACGAACTGGGACAGCTGGCAAGGGTGTTCACCCAGATGGTTCAAACTGTTAAATCGCGGGAGAAAGAGCTAAGGAATGCTAACCTTCAACAAGAATCTCTGCTAAAAGCTTACGGGCGGTTTGTGCCTCACGAATACCTGCGCTTTCTCCGCAAGGAAAGCATTACGGAGGTTCAGCTCGGCGATCACGTCAGCAAGATCATGGCGGTGATGTTCAGCGATATTCGTTCCTTCACTACCCTGGCTGAAGGGATGACACCCAAGGAAAACTTCGATTTTGTAAATGCCTATCTCAAACGTGTCGGTCCGGAGATTCGCAATCATTATGGGATTATCGTCAAATTTCTGGGGGATGGAATTATGGCGGTTTTTCCTGAGGGTGCGGATGATGCGGTTGCTGCCGGTGTTGCCCAACAGCGGCGAGTTCACGAGTATAATAAGGCGCGGGAAAAGAAAGGCTACTTGCCCCTGAAAGTTGGGATGGGCATCCATGTCGGGCACATGATGCTGGGGATGGTGGGAGAGGAAAACCGCATGGAGGGAGACGCTTTATCTGATAATGTCAATCTCACCGCTCGCTTGGAAGGTCTGACCAAGTTTTATGGCGTGTCTCTGCTGATTTCCGATCAGGCGCTACGGAATCTCAGCAACGCTGAACAGTATCAAATCCGGTTTCTGGATCGAGTGGTTGTTAAGGGGAGAAATGAACCTCTCTCTGTTTATGAAGTCCTGGATGCTGAAATTGAGGAAGTTAGAGAGTTAAAACTGCAAAATCAGCCGGATATGGAGCGGGGAATAGATTTATATCGCCAAGGGGCATTTGAGAAGGCAAAATTTTATTTTCAACAAGTCTTGGATGTGAATTATGCTGATAAAACAGCAGAGCTTTATCTGAGTCGGGCGAATTACCTGTTAGAGCGAGGTGCGCCAGAAAATTGGGATGGGGTTTGGAGGTTTACGGAAAAGTAACCCCCCCTGTGCGAGAGGGGCAGAGGGGCACAGGCGAGACGCCTGTGCTACGCCTTCTCGACGCCTACGCTTCCTCGACGTAGGACAGGCGGGACGCCTGTCCATTTCCGCGCTAAATGACCTCTTAGTGATTGAATTTGTGGTAACATGCAGACGAGCAAAAAAAAGCTAACACCTCAAGAACCGGGAACCGAGTAAGTAGCGGAATGATAGCATTAATTAGTTGCACCGGCAACACCCCTTTCCCCCTAGACGCACCCGATACGGTGTGGGTCGTGAAATCAGGAACAATGGCGGTGTTTGCCATCCCCACTATCAGCGGCGTACCCCAAGGAGCTAGGCGCTATCTGTTCGATGCCAGTCCGGGGGACGTGCTTTTCGGGACAGGGCCGGTTTGGGAGGGTCAGTCCCACAAGCTGATTGCGGTTGCTTACGAAGAAACGCAGTTAGTGCCGGTGGCGCTGTCGGATTGGATAGAGCAGGCGCTGGCTCTAAAGCCTTTGCTCGAGTGGAGCGAGCGCCTCGCCGGTGCTGTGCGGGAGGCTGGTATTACTATTAATAGTATCGAGGCTGGACAGCTACAGGCGCGGGAGTCTCTCCGCGAGCGCCTGGAGCAATTCCACTCCGACTTTTTACTCGGTTTGCACCAACTCGACAGACAGGAGCAACAGTTGCAAGCCGAGCAGTTGCGCTCCCGCCAGCAGCTCAACGAAGCCGCCAGCGAAAGGGCGCTCTCCCACCTCACCGCTGTTTTTCGCCGCAAACAAGAGAATTTTTCCCAAGAAGGAACGGCGCTGTTGATGGCGGCGGGAGCGGTGGGGCGGGCGATGGGTATCGACATTCACCCACCAGCAAAATCGGAAGACCTCCAGCGAGTGAAAGATCCGCTCTCCGCAATCGCCCGCGCCTCCAGAATTCGCACCCGCCGGATAATTTTGCGGGGGAGTTGGTGGCAGTTCGATTGCGGCCCAATTTTGGCTTATACTTTAGAAGGTGAAGCTCCTGTTGCTATTCTACCACGAGGCAGAAACCGCTATGAAATTTTTGACCCAGAAACTCAGCGCCGCATCCCGCTGACTGCGGACACCTCTCAACTCATTTCTCCAGTCGCCTTTGTTTTCTATCGCCCGTTCCCAGACAAGGTGCTCAAAGCCCTGGATATCCTCAAGTTTGCCACTCGGTGGACGCTGCGAGACGGAGCAATAATTTTCGGGCTGGGGGCGTTTGTGTCGGTGTTGGGAATGCTGACTCCCCAGGCGACCGGCATTTTAATCGACCATGCCATTCCCAGCGCAGATCGCGGACTGATTTTTCAGATCGCTTTGGGGTTGCTGGCGGTCAGTTTTGGCAGCACGCTGCTGGATTTAGTGCAAAATGTCGCCACGATTCGCTTGCAAACTATCGCAGAAATTCAGACTCAGGCGGCCACTTGGGACCGGCTGCTGAAGTTGCGTGCCAATTTCTTTCACAAGTTTATCCTCGGCGACTTGCAAATGCGGGTTTCTGGAATCGCGCAGCTCAACCAAATACTCAGCAGCACTGTCATGGCAACTGTATTCAACAGTTTCTTTGCGCTGTTGAATGTGGGTTTGCTGTTTTTCTACAGTTTCCAACTGGCGCTCGTGGCGATCGCCATCGCTGCGGTTAATCTGGCAATAGCGCTGTTTTCTTTCTTTATCTCCCGCCAAAAGATGATTCCCATGCAAGAACTGAGCGGGGAAATCTTCGGGCTGACAGTGCAGTTGATTGCCGGGGTGTCGAAGCTGCGAGTGGCGGACGCGGAGGAACGGGCGTTCGCCCACTGGGCGAAAAAATTCGGATCTCAGCTGGAATTAATGCTCAGTACGGAAGCGATCGAAGATGCCGTGACGCTGTTTAATATGATTTTGCCAACTGTTAGCTCGATTTTACTTTACGGGCTGGGGGTGACGCTGATTGCCCAAGCGCAAGCCCAAGGACAGACGGGTTTTTCTACCGGCACTTTTTTGGCATGCAATGCGGCTTTCGGCACTTTTGTGGGCGGCGTTACTGGTTTGAGCGGCGCGTTTGTGAGCGTGATGCAAGTTTCGATCATCTGGGAGCGAGTCAAGCCGATTCTGGAGGAAAAACCGGAGGTTGACGACAGAAAAACCGATCCGGGCAGGCTGGCGGGTGCGGTTAAGCTAGAGCGCGTCAGTTTCCGCTATCTGAAAGATGCGCCCTTAACGCTCAATAAAGTGAGCCTCGAGGCTAAGCCGGGAGAATTTATCGCTTTGGTGGGACCTTCTGGCAGTGGCAAATCAACACTTGTGAGATTGCTGTTGGGTTTCGAGCAGCCGGAGGAGGGAAAGATTTACTATGACAGTCAGGAGCTTTCTGAGTTGGATATTTTGGCGGTGCGGCGACAGTTGGGGGTGATGTTGCAGGATGGGCGGATTAATACCAGTTCCATTTTTGAGAATATTTCTGGCGGCGCTTTGGTGACGTTGGAGGAAGCGTGGGAAGCCGCGAAGATGGCGGGGTTTGCCGACGATATCGAGCAGATGCCGATGGGAATGCACACGGTAATTTCGGAAGGGGGGACGAATATTTCGGGAGGGCAGCGCCAGCGGCTGTTAATCGCGCGAGCGCTAGTTCTCAAACCGAACATTCTCATTTTTGACGAGGCGACGAGTGCTTTGGACAATCGCACGCAGGCGACTGTCAGCGAAAGTTTGGATAGTTTGCGAGTGACTCGCATTGTGGTGGCTCACCGGCTGAGTACGATTCGCCACGCCGACCGCATTTATGTTATCGTGGCAGGGGAAGTGGTACAGGTAGGCAATTTTGAGGAATTGATGGCGCAGCCGGGAATGTTTGCCGATTTGATGGCGCGACAGATAATGTAGAACCCCGGTTTCTGAGTTGCGATCGCCAGCCCTGCACATCGAAGCCTACCGATGCCTGTAGGGGCGAAGCATGAGGGCGAAAATTTATGATACTCTACTAAAATCTGACAATCCTCATGCTTCGCCCAATCCCCGC
>CAZJNL010000571.1:0-4272 GCA_964546515.1 uncultured Oscillatoria sp. | reverse complement strand
GATAATCCGAATGCTTCGCCCTCACCAGGGTAGTTTCAAAAACGGGATGCTCCCGCATCAGGGACTCGGCGTTGCATGAGCGAAGAGAAACCTTGACGCCGTAGCAAAAATAGTCGCGCTCATTCTTCGCCCCTACATAAGATCGCTTGTAGGGGCGAAGCATGAGCGTCAGGATCTAGGTAGCCTAACCGAAATTTCAAACCGCTCATGCTTCGCCCTCTTCTGTGCCTCATTTAAAAATCAAACAGCCAGGGGCTATCCCCTGGCTATTTTCACTTAGGCTCTCAAATCGCTCAATCTCAAGCCGGTGCAGCGGCTCCCTCTCCAGCCTCAGCTGCAGGAAGGAAGACACTGACAACCACTTGTCCCGGATCTGCGAGGGCTGCTACTCCTTCCGGCAAAACGAGTTCACTGACGTGCACGGAACCGCCCCGATGCAGCTCAGAAACATTCACGTCAATCTTTTCGGGGATGCTGTCCGGCTTGCATCTGACAGTCAGTTGCGTCATCACGGGGTCTAAGATACCGCCCTCTAGCTTGACGCCAACCGCCTCACCCACAAAATTCAGAGCAACCTGAACTTCTACGCTTTCTTGAGCCGAGATGGCGAAAAAGCTGAGGTGGTAGGGAAAGCCTTTCCAGGGGTGGGTTTGAACTTCCCGCAGCAGGGTTTTGCCGCTCCAGCTAATGTCAGGGATGTTGAGCTCGATCAGTGTGTTGTTGACGCTGGCATCCTTGAGCAGGCGCTCAACGCTTTTGGCAGCAATTGTCAGATTGATTGATTCTGCGCCGTTGTGACCGTAGACAACCGCAGGAATCTGCCCTTGCTGGCGGAGAGCGTTCGGTTTGCTCCCCTCGGGCCGTTTTTGGCCTTCAACTGTGAGTTCCATATTGTCAATTTTCCGTTATACCAGTTACATTTTATCAAAAATCTCGCTCCCGACCGGCACCAGAATTCCTCTCGCGCTCAGGTGCTGAGAATTTTCGTTTTCAACACACTTGAGCGAATCGAGCCGCTTCCCGATTGTCCGGTAAGTTGCTTTTTGACGATCTTGTTTGTCAGGGGAATCTGCTAAGATTCAGCTGAGATAAACAGGCTTTCAGGAATATTCAACAGCCGCAGCTTGCCGGCTCTATCCCGCCGGTTTTTAGCCCGCCCGCGAGATTTTCCAAACCTCCGACACAGGCTTATTTCCTCTTCCAGAGAGCCACCGGCTCTAGGCTTCCGCAGCCACCGGCATGCCGTTGGCATACAGCAGCGCTCGCTTCGGCCCGTGGATCGGGTCTTCCACGATAATGGTTTGGTCGCGGCTAGCTCCCAGGGAGACAATCGCAATCGGAACTTCCGTCAACTCTGCCAAGAATTTCAGATAGTCCAGCGCTTGCTTTGGCAAGTCCTCCAAAGACCGGCAGTCCTCTGTGGATTGCTTCCAGCCTGGGACTGTTTCGTAGACCGGCTCGCAGCGGGCGAATTGGCGGGCGTTGGCGGGGAAGTGATCGCAGCGCTGTCCATCAATCTCGTAAGCAACGCAGACTTTTATTTCGTCTAGCTCATCGAGTACGTCCAGTTTGGTGATTGCCAGACAGTCCAGCCCGTTGATGCGGACTGCATACCGGCCTATCACGGCGTCGAACCAGCCGCACCGGCGCTTGCGACCCGTGGTGGTGCCAAATTCTGCCCCCCTGGCGCACAGCAGCTCTCCCAGATCGCCGTGCAGTTCCGTGGGGAATGGCCCTTCGCCGACGCGGGTGGTGTAGGCTTTGGCCACGCCAATCACGCGATCTATCATTGTAGGGCCAACACCGGCACCGACGCAAGCCCCACCGGCGACGGGGTTGGAGGAGGTGACGTAGGGATAGGTGCCGTGATCCAGATCCAGCAGGGTGCCTTGAGCGCCTTCAAACAGGATGTTGCGCCGGCGCTGCACGGCATCGTAGATTTTCAGCGACGCATCCACCACGTGGGGGCGCAGGCGTTCGGCGTACTCCAGGTACTGCTCGATCACCTCTTCTGGGTCGAGGGGCGGCAGGTTGTAGAGCTTTTCCAGAATAACGTTTTTGTAGTTTACCGTCCAGCGCACCTGTTTGCGCAGCCCTTCCGGCTCCATCAAGTCCAAGATGCGGATGCCGGTGCGCTCCGATTTGTCGGCGTAGGTCGGGCCAATCCCGCGCCCCGTCGTGCCCAGTTTGTGGGTTCCCCGCCGCTCTTCCGATGCCAGGTCAATCAGCCGGTGGTAGGGCATCGTCACGTGGGCGGTTTGGGAGATCAGCAGGTTGTGCGTCGATATGTTGAGCGCCTCCAGCTGGTCGAGTTCTTGGATTAATATCTTCGGATCGATGACTGTTCCCGAACCGATGATGCACTCCGTGTCGGGATACAGGATTCCAGAGGGGATCAGGTGCAGCTTGAAGGTCTGGCCGCTTACGACGACCGTGTGGCCGGCGTTGACACCCCCTTGGTAGCGTACAACGACATCTGCTGACTTGCTGAGCAGATCGGTGATTTTACCTTTTCCTTCATCGCCCCACTGGGCACCTATCACAACTACGTTAGCCAAGGGTTTTTTACGCTAAAGTTTACACAATCTCTTATTCTCCCCACTGGGGGTGACGTCTGTCAAATGATTTTTGGTTAAGATTTATGAACAGTTAGAAGTTAGAATTGAGAAATCGAAAGGTTCACAGAAAAGCGGGCTTTCTGGATTCTGCCGACCGCTGACCGCTGACCGCTGACTGCTGTCGTTCGCCAATCAAAGAGGGTTCCTGTGGCTTTACACGCTGAGTTGCACCGCCATCTGGGCGGTTCGGTCGTGCCTCGCATCCTGTGGCGCTATTTCCACCGGCACGATGCTGAGCTGGCCAATCGGTTTCCTGACTACCCTGCCTTCGAGCAGTTTTACACCCAGCCCCGCAACACCCTGGAGGAGTATTTAGAACTGCACACCTTGGTAGAAGGGGTTCAAACTGCCCAAACGCTGCCCTATTTCATCTACCGGCTGATTCGGGGCGCGTACACCTTTGAAAATCTGGCCTATTTGGAGCTGCGCTACACGCCCTACCTGCGGACGCCCCACCACCTGAGCCAGTCTGAGCGGATTGACTTGATGGCTGATATTGTGGAGATTGTCGGCAAGGCGAGCAGGTTGAGCGACTCTCCCATTGTCACGAGCCAAATCCTGTGCGTGCACTCGCGGTTGCCTTATGAAGTGAACCGGGCGATTGTGGATTTAGCCGCCCAGATGCCTGAGTATGTCTGCGGGGTGGATGTAGCCGGTGGGGACGCCCAGTATGCGGAGCGGCTGGATGAGTTTGTCCAGCTGTACGCCTACGCCCGAATGCGGGGGCTGAAAACAACTGGCCACCTCTACGAGACGCCGGCGGGCTGCTATCCGGAATTGCTGCCGTACCTGATGCGGATTGGGCACGGGATTCAGATTCCGCTGCTGCACCCGGAGCTGCTGCGCGAGGTGGCCATGCGGCGTCAGTGCCTGGAAGTCTGCCCGACGACTTACCTGAAAACCGGCACCCTCAAGGATATCACGCAGCTGCAGGTGGTGTTTGACCGCTGTTTTGAGGCGGGGGTGGATATTGCAATCTGCACGGATAATGCCGGTCTGCACAACGTGCGGCTGCCGTTTGAATACGAGAACTTGCTGACTTACGACATTATAGACTTCCGGCAGCTGCAAGCCTGTCAGGAGGCGGCTTTCCGCCACGCCTTCGCTTGGCCATACGAGCAAGCACCGGCATCTATTTTAACGGAAGTGCTCAAGCCCGAGCCGGTGCCGGTGGGTTGACAAGAGCACAGGCGTTCTGGGCACAGGCGTTCTGGGCACAGGCGAGACGCCTGTGCTACGCCACCATGAGGGCACAGGCGAGATGCCTGTCGGACTTCGCATTGGGGTGCTCTGGAGATGCCGGTGGTACACCGGCATTTGTCTTTGGGTAGCGCTTGGGGAAGGGCGAAGCATGAGCGAACATAATCCTTTCACTGATTGCAGGGGAGGGCGAAGCATGAGCGAACATAATCCTTTCACCGATTGCAAATCTCCTCACGCTCATGCTTCGCCCCTACATAGAATCTCTGTAGGGGCGAAGCATTGGCGCGAAGAGATTTACGACTCCGCCCGATATTTTGCTTCGCCAATGCTTCGCCCTCTTTACTACGCAGCAAAAAAGGCACCGGCAAGATGCCGGTGCTACGCTACCATCAGGGCGCACCCCCTACCCCACCCCCCCACTAAGCCACAGGCACCGAGGGCATCAGCCTCT
>CAZJNL010000570.1:0-4272 GCA_964546515.1 uncultured Oscillatoria sp. | reverse complement strand
CCCACGGAGACCGCCCCGGCTAGGGGGGGATCTCGCCTGACTGACTGGTAAGTAGCAACTGGAGTTATCTCAAAAACGCCAATACTTCCAAGCTGCATAAGCCAAAGTCACAACACCAGTAACAATCGCCGACTCATCCACATCAAATAAAGGATGGTGCAGCGGATAATTCAGCCTGTCCTTACCGACAACCCCCAGACGAAACATCATCCCCGGAGCGTATTGCAAATACAGCGAAAAATCTTCCGCACCCAGAGAAGGCTCCATTAAAATAAGCACGCGATCGCCCCCCCAAGCCTCCTCAGCCGCCTCCTCCACCAGCTGAGTCAGAGCCGGGTCATTTTGCACCGAAGGCACCCCCCGCTTGTAATTCAGCTCGTAGCGAGCACCGTAAGCATTGCAGACATTAGCAACAATCCCCTCAATCCAGTCAGGCAAACCGGCACTCGTTTCAGGATGCAGCGATCGCACAGTTCCCACCAGCTGCACCCGGTCAGCAATCACATTCGCTGCCCGCCCGCCGCTGATTTGTCCAATCGTCAGCACCACCGGGCGCAGCGGATTCTGCGTCCGACTAATCGCTTGCTGCAACGTCGTAATCACTTGCGCAGCAATCCAAATAGCGTCAATCGCCTCGTGAGGACGCGCCCCGTGCCCCGATTCCCCGATAATCACAATCTCAAGATCGTCCGCCGCCGCCGTCAGCGCCCCGTGGCGGATACCCACTGAACCGGCGGGAATCGAAGGGAAAACGTGAACCCCCAAAATCGCCGACACATTTTCCATCGCCCCATCTTCCACCATCCATCCAGCACCTTGCGCAATTTCCTCTGCCGGCTGAAATAAAAAACGCACCGTTCCCGGCAGTTTCTCACCCAACTGAGCCAGCACCATTGCCGCACCCAAGCCAACAGTTGCGTGTATATCGTGCCCGCAAGCGTGCATCACACCCTTGTTGCGGGAAGCGAACTCCAACCCAGTGGCCTCCTCAATGGGCAAAGCGTCCATATCAGTGCGAATAGCCAGCAGCCGGCTGTCGGTGCCCTCACCAGACAATTCCCCGACAACGCCGGTTTTCCCCACGCCTTCTCGCACGCGAATGCCGCACGAAGACAGCACACCGGCAACATAGGCAGCAGTTTGATACTCTTGGCCACTCAGTTCCGGGTGGCTGTGGAAGTGACGCCGAATCTCAATCAGGCGCGGCGCTAGGGCAGAAGCGATATCTTTAATCTCAGAGAGCATTATAGAGTTTTGCAATTGAATTAACTACAAATATCTGCAACCCCTGATCAACCCGTAGGGCAGGCGGGACGCCTGCCTTACATAACAGGCAAGATGCCTGTCCTAGGGGGGGTTGCGCAAGCCATTTTCCGCTGCACGCGGGGAGGGGGTTGGCGGGTGAGGTTCCCTTGCAGCAGAGAGTTTTGAGGGATGAGTTGCTGTCCCAATAAGCTGTTGCGCATTTAATTTGCACTAGCTACTCTATCACCTCGTTCCCAGCCTCACGCTGGTAACGCCCCTTTAGAGGCTCTGCCTCGTTACTCGAACAAGGAAATTAAAAGCATAACAGCAACCCCGAGTTGAGACAGACAGTATTTTTTCCGCACGACGAAACCCCCTTGATGTCTGAATTTTAAATCCAAAATCCAAAATCTAAAATCCCAAATTGGTATAACTCATCATTCATAGCTCCTAACTTCTCATTTTTCACCGCTCCCTCACCGGCGCGAGCACGAGCAAAACATCCGCCTGCTCTTTCTCAGCCGTTGATGAGCTGACAATGCTCAGACTGCGCAGAGTTCCCAGCAGCCGCTTAGTCAGGCGAACGAACTCGGAACTGTCGTCAAGCGGCAAAAAACTGTAGACAAACGACAGCACAGCCCCGCAGTTAAGATAGATATTACCGTCATTGGGGTAGGGCAAGCTAGCTGTAGCGGTTTGGAAGATATAAGTTTTTCCCAAAGGCGGATTCGGCTGGGGAGTGAGCGCGGACATCGGACCGGTGCCGCTGGTGAGAATCAGCGTGTTGCCATCCCCCCAGCCGTGAGCAAAAATGCTGCGAGCGTTTCCAGACTGCTGAATTTCCCAGCTAGTCACGGGTTGAGCGCCGATCTGGCGGCTGCTAATCGCCAAAGAACCCCCCGATGAAGTCCCGACAAATTCGTTCAGCTTGTCCAGGGCTTTCTCCGCTGCGGGCTGATCGCTAGTTCGCACCATGAAACCCAGTCCAATCTTAAACTGCTCAGCCAAAAAAGGGAAAAAACCCTGGTTGGCGGGAAATACAAACAGGGCATACTCCCCATCCATCCAGGAGAGAATATCTTCCTCCAAATTCAGGCCGGTGAAATTGCCGATGAACCGGCGCAGCCCTTCAAACAAAGGTTTCGCCTCCTTCCCACCGGCACCGGCAATCTGATTCCACTGCTGTTTGAGATTGCGGCTGCTGAAAGACAGGTAAGTGGCGGCGGGCAGCCGGTTGGCAATTTGCTCCCCATCCGGCGTCGCCACCGGCACGTTCTGGGGCTGGGGAATTTTGTAATAAACTTGAGCCTGAGAGTGCAAACCTTCCGCTCGCACCCCGACAAACACCTGTGCCGTGTCGTAAGTTTCTGCTATCTGTTGCAGCGCCGGCGCGATCAGCTGTAGCGGCGCTACAGGAAGTGACAGCCCCCCCGGCAGTTCCGACAAGTCTGTAAAATTCAGCTTGGCTGCTTTTGCCAGATTGCTGTAGCCCACAAACAGGGATCTGGAAAACTGCGGCTGCTCCAAAGTGCGCTTGAAACCGGCAGTTTCGGCGAGGGGTTTTTTCCCCTTAGGAAGCCCGTCAATCAACGGCTCCAGGGCTTCGCCGGATGTCGAAGTTGCTACATATCCAGGCAAAAGCGCCAGCGCTAAACCCAGCTGGCTAACCGATTTTGGGGGCTGTTCCGGTTCTGCCGGTTCTGCCGGTTCTGCCGGTTCTGCCGGTTCTACCGGTTCTGTTGATAAAGGGCTTTTTCCCGCCACCTGCTGCCGGTAAACTGCCAGAAGTTGGGGGATGTCGGGGAGGGATTGCGGCGCTGCCCACTCCAAAATCCTGACGCCCTTGTAGTCGCGCTCCACCGGCGCTTCCCCCTGATTTTCTTGCAATTTTGCCACAAAAGCGTTCATGCCGGCGGCATCTTTGACGGGTGCCAGCATCAGGGCGCAGGCACCTTTGCAGGGAATTTGGGCGTCCGCCGGCGGGCCCAGCACGGCCAGCGCCGCCCACTCCCCCACCCAGGGCTGGACATCTGCTGTGAAATTAATCCCCGGCGGCAGGAGCGGCAGTCTTCCCGGGCCGGTAAACTCTATGGGAAGAGGATTAAATCGGTTTAAGTTGCCCCAGGCTTCTGTAGTGGTGTTAATGAGCAAGACAGCCGCCACATCATCAGGCAACACCTCGGTTCCCGGGGGAGGCGGTGCCGGTGCGGGGGCTCTGGAGTCGGGCTGAGCGGTGGCAGCACCGGCACTCATAGCTAGAAGCGCAAGCAGTGGTAAGGCGGCGCGATTTAACAAAGCGGCTGTCTCCCGATAAGCGTTTTCTGAAAGACTAGCCTGTCGCTGCCGGTTTAGCAACCGGGCACAGAAACCGGGTTTCTCAAATAAACCTGGTTTCTTGTTCGCCAATGTGGGGCGTTTCGCCTGCGTGTCAGTCGCAAACGCTGAGTGTTTCCAGCTTGCCATCTACAAAGTAGAAAACATCCGAACAGTATGCAAGCGTGCTGAGATTTAAATCTTTAGGCACCCCATCTGAATTAGTGGGCGATCTCCACAGTTCAATTGCCGGGTTGGCGACAAACTTTTCCCGCTCCGGTGTTCCGGGCTTGAGCGGAAAATTGCTGCGAGATGCTGGGCCGAGTTCTTTTGCCGGTTTGAATATCATCGCCGTATAGATAAAGCCCCCATCTGGGTTGGTGACGACTTTGAAATTCCTGACTGCAACTGTGCCAAACGGTGCGTCTCCAGTGCCCCGATTCAGCAGAAGCTCAAACCGAAACTCCGACATCTTTGTGTTGACTAGCAACAGGGCATATTCCTTCAAGCCATCACCGTTAAAGTCTGCCGTGAAGATGGTGCAAGTCAGCTTCTTGTTCGATTGCCGCTCGTACTGGCGAATCGATGCCACAAAGTCCTTCTCCTGCGCCAGCCGGTAGTTCTCCAGCCTTTCGTTTGCTGCCACCGGCGCGGGAAGTTCTCCCGAACACTGGACATCGGGCAGCACCGGCGGAGGCGGAGGTGCCACCGGCC
>CAZJNL010000569.1:0-4277 GCA_964546515.1 uncultured Oscillatoria sp. | reverse complement strand
AGTGATATAACTTGTGTTTTCCCACAGATAACTGTAAGCGCGTCACGGCGCGGAAGGCGCTGCAAGGAGCTTTCTGCCGAGCTCGGTAAAAGGCGTCGCAGTTCTTGACACTCAGCTTGCGTCCTGCTGTTTGACCTTAATTAGCTGCACCGGCTGTCCGGGCCCGAACCTTGTACGCCCTATCAATTCCGTTTAATTACTCAGACTCATTTGAATTGCAAAGCAATCTAACGGATGTAAAAAGGGCTGCTGGCGGAGAGACGATAGCGGTTATGCCTAGCTTCCAGGTAAACTCACTAAATTACGTTGGATTAATTTTCTTATAGCCAGCGGTGGCCTCTCAAGGATATTGGCGAAATGCGCAAGACATGATGGGCGACGCACCGGCATTTATATAAAGTATTCCTTGCGATCTTAAAAAATACAAATCCGTCCCGCTACCGCACTCCTGTACAAGCACGCGACAGGTGCCGGTGTGCGGAATGGGCTACGCCAGAGCACCGCCAAAAGCCGTTACATCTGTTATATAATCGCCTGACGGCATCCCGCCCCTGTGGTGCTGCCGGCCCATCCTTACCTATTTAGGGCGTGCAGTTTTTGCACCCCGCAATAGTGATTCTGCGTGTTCTCAGCTAACCTTGGCGATCTGATGCTGTAGAATTAACTTCTCCCACCCTTTCCAAGGGTGAGATTGTTGATCGGGTAATCGGCACCGGCACAGTAAAAGTGTCCCTACCGGCTCAAACTAATTCTTTAAATAAGCTAAAATTGCCCGCACATTATGGCTGTTCTGACATGGGTGCTTTGGATTCGCTTCGCCCTGCGCTCCGATTGAGGCGGGGGTGATTGCGTCTTGAACGGCTCCGTCGCTGGATTAACATTACTGTAAGCGTGCGGTTGACTCCCCACTGAGCCCTGATGCGACCGGCGGCAATCGAAAACGTGAACGCAATAATGTGTTGGTGTGAGGGTCTATGTCTACTATAAATGCTTTGACTAGTTTTTTAAGGTCGCGGGGGAGTGTCATCCTGGGCTTATCCCTGGCGGCTTTTGGGGTTCTGGAGTTGAACCATCAGGCGCTCGCCTGGAACAGCGCTTCATCTCCCAGACAGGACATCTCCTTTGTTGAGCCAGTCCGCACAGCACCACCGGCACCGCTGGGGTCAACCCCCAGACTCGCCACCCTTGAGGAATCCCCCGATCCCCAGTCAGCAATGCCTGCCGGCGAGCGGGACTTGCAAGAGGTGGTGATTGCTGGGAACCTTGAAACCGCCCAAAACGTCGAGATGCCGGCCAGTTCCCGTTCCATAGTAGTCGAAGCAGTGCGAGGAACGGTGATATACGGGCCCTCCCAGCAACCGGTGAAAGTCGGCCAGCGCCTAGAGCAAGGAACACAAGTGAGCACCCTTGGCAACTCCAGCGCTCGTTTGCTTGTAGACAACCAGATTGGTTCGGTGGAAATTGCAGAAAACACGACGTTTCAAGTCAAAACGCTCAGCGGGGGCAAAACTTCCCTGTTTGTAACCAGAGGACGGGTGAGATTGTCGATTCGTAGCTCAGCTGGGAACCCCTCCGCACAAAAGGCGCTCTCCGGAAGTGGTCAACAGTTGGTGAGCAGCAATTCTAGTAGAGATTATCCGATCACCGTTGAGACGCCAGCTGGCATTGCCGGCGTGCAAGGAACCTCCTTTGGCGTCAATGTCGGGCCCGACGGCAAAACCGGCATTTCCACCATTAATGGCAAAGTCGCCGCACAATCTCAGGGGCGAGAGGTATTGGTGACTCCTGGCCAGTATGTGGTGATCCAGCCGGGAAAAGGGCCAACACAACCCCAGACGGCTGCCAAAAGGGCAGAATTCCGGCTGCTCAATCTCAAGAGAATCAGTGCCGGTGCAGTTCGCGTTATCGGTCAAGCTAACCCGCAGGACTTGGTTTTGGTCAATGACAGAGCGGTACAGACTGATGCGCAGGGCAAGTTCTCAGTCATAGTGGAGCGACCTTTGAATCGTCGCATCAAGTTCGCGATCAGGGGACCGGCAGCCACAGAGACAGTTTATGAAATAGCGGTTCTTTAGCTCGATAGTTTTGAGTTGCGGCGGCGCATCGAACAACCGCAAGGTTTTGACTTTTTCCAATAGTGGTGCATCTTTATAGAGTTTTGTAGAGACGCGATAAATCGCGTCTTTGTAGAACGCCAAAATCGTCTTTGTAGAACGCCGAATCTCGTCTTGAGTTTGGAGTGGGTAATTAAGTCTTTTGACTCGGAAATCAGGACAGTCGCCAAAGGCGATCGGAGAATAATCCTAACTTTATTTTAACTTTTGACTTTTGACTTTTTATTAAGCGAGGTCGTCCCCTCACTCAGGGCGGGCGCAAGACACCGCCCTTACAGCAATCCCAAAATAACTCATCACGTTTACCGGGTACTAGCATGCTTCTCAAAAGCTGGATGCAGCGTTTTCAGAATTATCTTGCCGGCAGTCATCCCTGGTTGCCGGGAGCGGTTGCGGCTGCGGTGTCTGTGGGAATGTCGCACTTGGGCGCTTGGCAACAGCTAGAACAGCTCGGCTACAACGCTTTATTTCAAATCCGCCCCCCCCTCAACTGGGACGAGCGGATTGCGGCGATTGCCATCGATCAGCCCAGCTTGCAAGAATATGGCCAATTTCCCTGGAAGCGCGACCGCTACGCGCAACTGTTGGGAGCCTTGCAAAAGTCCCCACCGGCAGCCATTGGGTTCGATATTCTGTGGGTGGCTCCCAGTCCCGCCGATGGCCAACTGGCGGCGGCGATTGCCGGCAGGGGAAAGGTGGTGCTGGCTGTTGCTTGGGATAAGGAGGGAAAGCTGCTCCCACCCCAGCCCGCCTTGGAGCAAGCCGCAGCTGATGTGGGCCATATTTTGCACAAGGCAGACGACGATGGCACTAGCCGCCAGGGGACTCTGTTTGTGGAATCGGTGCCGGCACTCGGTATGGCTGTGGTGAATGTGGGTAATGCCGGCAGTCAGCTGGCTTTGCCCACTCCAGTTGCCGGTCAGAAATTGCAAAATGTCTGGATTAACTGGCCCGGAAAAACGGAAGCCTTGCCCACTTATTCGTTTGCGGACGTTGCAGAAGGTCGGGTTGACAGCAGCGTCTTTGCCGGCAAGTTGGTTTTGGTGGGAGCTACGGCAACCGGCATGGACCCGCTGAGGACGCCCCTGAATCAAAATCCTCCCACGGCTGGGGTTTATCTCCACGCGGCTTTGATCGATAACATCCTGAATAACCGGCTGCTGCAACGACTTCCCGACTGGGCGGGGATTCTCTTGTTGCTGGCCATTGGCCCTGCCACCAGCTGGCTGCTGTTCCACCTGCAGCTCAGGGGACGAATTGCCATAGCTCTGCTATTGCCACCGGCCTATTTTGCTCTGGCGCTGGCGGCTTTCAGCTGGGGTTCCCTGTGGGTGCCGGTCGCCGCACCGATTGGCACTATGCTGTTCGCCGTCCTCGGCGTGCAGTTGCGCGAGCAGTACGAGAAGCAGCAGCTGATGAATCTATTTGCCCAGCACGTCGCCCCGGAAATGGCCCAGGTGATCTGGGAGCGCAAGGAAGAAATCTTTGAAAACGGTGAGCTAGAAATGATGGAACTGACAGCCACTGTGCTGTTTATGGATATTCGGGGCTTCACCACTATCTCAGAAAGTATGACAACGCGCGAGTTGCTCAGCTGGCTCAACCTGTACCTGGATGCGATGGCTAGCTGCATCATGGAGCATGGGGGCGTGATTGACAAATATATCGGGGATGCGATTATGGCGGTGTTTGGGATTCCCTTCCCCCAAACTCAAGATGAAGAGATTAAACGGAGCGCTAAAGCTGCGATTGCCGCCAGTCTTGCTATGCACGAACGCCTGAAGCTGCTAAACGAGCGCTTTAAAACGGAAGGCAGACCGCTGATAAAGTTTGGGATTGGCATCCACACCGGCACGGTTGTTGCCGGCACGGTGGGGGGAGCGGGACGGCTGAGCTATTCGGTACTCGGCGATACGGTGAACGTGGCGGCGCGACTGGAGTCGATGACTAAGACTTTAACTGCGGACAAGCCTTATAAAATTTTGCTGACGGACAGGACTTTGGCCTGTGTGAGCGACCGCTATCGTGCTCAGGAAGTCGGTGCTATCCAACTGCGGGGCAAGCAAACCGATACGCTGGTTTACACTATCTTGGGGGAGCTGCCGGTGAATTAGGGCTAATGAACCGCCATAGACGCGCCAGCGGATCGCCCGCAGGGTAGAC
>CAZJNL010000568.1:0-4286 GCA_964546515.1 uncultured Oscillatoria sp. | reverse complement strand
CCCAAACGTTGGCGCTATAGCTCCGCTGTACGGTAGTGGTCATTGATTTATGAGTTCGTTATTGATTTTTCAAGGTTGGCGGTAGTGCTTTCTCTACCGTGATTACATGATTGCACACCTTGTTAAGGTTTGTAAAGGGGTTGAACGAAAGTTTTTATTTATGAGAGTGATTAGGTTTTCTTATCGGTTGTCGTTCCTGGTTCGGCCCTTTGGGCCGAAACGTAGGGGCACCCCTGTTTCCATTGGTGTCAACTTAAGTTGAACTGGGCGGTTAAAAGCGCCACTACAGAGACAAAACCTGCCTGCGCAGCTTTTAATAGTCTCGCTCTTCTTTTAGTCCTTGTCATGCGGATCTGCACTACGGGAAGCCGTATGCCAAAGGCATTCCCGTAGGGTGCCGCGCGGCTACGTTTGATGAGCCGCGAATTCCATGATGCTGTTGGCGAATTAATGGGGGTTTAAACCCCCGCCTAGCGGAATATCGCTTAATAGGTCCCTTGAGAGGTCGGCTCCGCCGACAAATAGGCGTTCCCAGGCGGAGCTGGGGAACGAGGAATCACGGATGAAAATTTTCTTTTGGTAGGAAGGGAGTAAATCGGGGCGATTGCCGCCCCAATCGACTCACCTAACCGAACAAAGTCCCCCAATATTCCCGCCGCATTTTAGCAATATTGGTGACTGAAATCCCTTTCGGACACACCGCTTCACATTCCCAGTGATTGGAGCAATTGCCAAATCCCTCAGCGTCCATCTGTTCGACCATATGAGCCACTCTTTGTTTTCGTTCTGGGCTACCTTGTGGCAAAAACGTATACTGAGACACCTTAGCACTGACAAACAGAGAGGCAGAGGCATTCGGACAAGCAGCCACACAGGCTCCACAGCCAATACACTCAGCCACATCCATTGCTTTATCTGCCATCTCTTTAGGGATGGGGATGGCATTGGCGTCTGGCGCATTACCCGTATTGACAGAAACATAGCCCCCTTTAGCGATAATGCGATCGAACGCACTGCGGTCCACAACCAAATCCTTAATCACTGGAAAAGCTTTGGCTCGGAAAGGCTCAACAGTAATCGTCTGCCCGTCTCGAAAGTGACGCATGTAAAGTTGGCAAGCCGTCGTTTTCTGTTGGGGACCGTGAGGGATGCCATCGATCGCCAGACTGCAAGTGCCGCAAATACCCTCGCGACAATCACTGTCAAACTCAATCGGCTCCTGCCCCTGTGCGATCAAATCCTCGTTCAGAACATCTAACATTTCTAAAAATGACATATTCGGAGAGATGTTCTCAACCGTATAAGGAACCATCTTGCCCCGAATGGTCGGGCTTGCCTGCCGCCAAATCAGGAGTTTAAATGTCATTGTTTTTTCGCTTTTCATAGGCTGCGTCCTTCTCACTGATAGCTGCGCTGGGTCGGCTCAACGTTCTCAAACACCAGCGGTTCTTTGTGTAAAATTGGCTGCTTGCCGCTGTCCGAATGCTCCCAGACCGCCACATAGCTATATTCTTTGTCATTGCGCTGGGCTTCTCCTTCCGGAGTTTGGCACTCTTCGCGAAAATGAGCTCCACAGGATTCATTGCGCTCCAAAGCATCCAGAGCCATCAACTCGCCTAGTTCCAGAAAATCGGCCACTCGGCCCGCCATTTCCAATTGTTTGTTCAGAGTTTTGGCGTCCCCGGTCACTCGCACGTTGCGCCAAAAATCTTCTCGCAGGTCAGCAATTCGATCTAAGGCATATTTCAGTCCAGTTTCACGGCGGGAGATGCCCACAAAATCCCACATCAAAAGCCCCAGTTCTCGGTGATAATTCATCACAGTTTTATGACCGTTCACCGCCCTCAACCGCTTGACAAATTCTTCAACTTGTCGCACGCTATCCCGAAATTCAGGCGCTTCGGGGCTAATTTTAGACAAATTGGCCCGAGCTAAATAATCTCCGATCGTGTAAGGAATAATGAAATACCCATCCGCCAATCCCTGCATGAGAGCGCTCGCTCCCAGTCGATTGGCCCCGTGATCCGAAAAATTGGCTTCGCCCAGAACGAACAATCCGGGAATGGTACTCATCAGCGTATAGTCAACCCACAGACCCCCCATCACATAATGAACGGCAGGATATATCTGCATCGGCACTTGGTAAGGATCGTCACCTGCGATCTTAGCGTACATGTCAAACAGGTTGCCGTACTTGTCCTGGATGTAATCTTTACCTAAGCGTCGAATAGCATCGCTAAAATCCAGGTACACCGCCCGACCCGTTTCGCCCACCCCAGCGCCGCGATCGCAGATTTCCTTAGCATTGCGTGCCGCCACGTCACGAGGCACCAAATTTCCATAGGTGGGATATTTCCGTTCTAGAAAATAATCTCTTTCATCTTCTGGAATCAACGCCGCCGTCCGCCGATCGCCCGCGTTTTTGGGCACCCAAACTCGACCGTCATTGCGCAGACTTTCACTCATTAAAGTCAGCTTAGACTGGTAATCCCCAGAAACCGGGATGCAAGTCGGGTGGATTTGCACGAAACAAGGATTTGCCAAATACGCTCCCCGTTTGTAACAGCGCCAAGCCGCCGAGGCATTAGAATTTTTGGCATTAGTCGAAAGATAATAGATATTCCCATAGCCGCCAGTTGCCAGAACGACCGCATCGCCGGCATGGCTCTCTATTTCCCCAGTGACCAAGTTGCGCGTCACTATTCCCCGTGCCTTCCCCTCAATGACGACCAGATCCAGCATCTCTCGCTGAGGGAAAAGCTCCACTTTGCCTAAATTCACCTGTCGCATCAGAGCGCCGTAGGCTCCCAACAGCAATTGCTGTCCAGTTTGCCCGCGAGCGTAGAACGTGCGCGAAACCAGCGTACCGCCAAAAGAACGATTGGCCAACATCCCGCCATACTCCCTGGCAAAAGGCACCCCTTGGGCGACGCACTGATCGATAATGTTGGCGCTGATTTCAGCCAGACGATAGACATTCGCTTCTCGCGCTCGAAAATCGCCCCCCTTAATCGTGTCGTAAAACAGTCGCCAAACACTGTCCCCATCGTTCTGATAGTTTTTCGCTGCATTAATGCCGCCTTGCGCTGCAACGCTGTGAGCTCGCCGAGGAGAGTCTTGAATGCAGAAACTTTTGATGTTGTAGCCCAATTCCGCTAATGAAGCCGCAGCCGACGCCCCAGCCAAGCCCGTTCCGACCACGATAATCGTGGATTTTTTCTTGTTGGCTGGGCTGACAATTTGGGAATTATTCCGATAGTTTTCCCACTTCTTTTCTAAAGGAACTTCAGGAATTTTGCTCTCTAAAATCATCCTTGACCTCCCGTGAAATAAACCCAAACCGGAATCACCATAAACCCACCACTTATGAGGACAGCTAGAAAAATGCCGAGTCTGTCGATCAGTCCCGCATATTTGCCGGAGTTGGCTCCCAAGGATTGAAAAGCGCTGGCAAACCCATGCCTCAGATGCATTCCCAGAGGAATCATGGCTGCGACATAACCAATGACATACCAAGGCTTTTGAAAGACTTCTACAATCAACCGATGTAAATCGCGAATCGATTTTCCTTGAATTTCAGCCAGGTAGCCCTCCATTATTCCCGGCCCAAATTTGAAAGTTTTCAAATGCAGAACAGTGAACATGAAAAGCAAAATGCCCGTCCAGATAGCAGAGGTAGAAAAAATGCTTTTCTGACTGGGTTTGCCAGCACTCTTAACCTTGTAATAGCTTTGGGTTCTGGCTCGTGAATTGCCAATGTATATAACAATGGCATAAACTATATGGATGATAAAAATCGTTAATAATACGACTTCTATCAACCACAGAAATGGGCCTAATCCTTCTAACTTGCGGGCGTAAATATTAATGGCATTCCAATTTTCATGGAAAATTAAAAGATTGCCAATCAAGTGAAAGATTAAAAATGTGAAAAGAAGCAAACCAGACAGGGCGAGTATTATCTTTTTTAGAACACTAGACCCCCTGACCAGTATCAGCGTTTTCATACCGTGAGCCTCGAGCGCGACAAAATAGCGAAGGTTGACCTGGCCCGCTTGACTCAGCCATCCGTCTTAGCAAGCCCAGTGGTACTAATGTACTATATAAAAATCCGAAATAGCAAAAAGCGCCCCCCAGAGGAGAGCGCTTTTTTTTCTCTTGTAGAGACGCGATAAATCGCGTCTGATAAATCGCGTCTGATAAATCGCGTCTGATAAATCGCGTCTCCACACAGTTCAGAACTTAGCCCTTGATAGCGGGAGCTTCAACAGAAGCCAAGTCGAGCG